>DATABU010000668.1:0-4607 GCA_036259415.1 Longimicrobiaceae bacterium | reverse complement strand
GTGATGCGGGCCCCGGAGGCGCCCAGCGGGTGCGACACCGCGATGGCGCCGCCGGAGACGTTGGTGCGCTCGCGGTCCAGCCCCAGCTCCTTCTCCACCGCGCAGTACTGCGACCCGAACGCCTCGTTGACCTCCACCAGGTCCATCTGCCCCACGTCCATCCCCGCCTTCCTCAGTGCCACGCGCGACGCCGGGACGGGGCCGATCCCCATGTGCTTCGGCTCCACGCCCGCGATCCCCCACGACACCAGCCGGCCGATGGGCTTCACCCCGTTGCGGTCCGCCCAGGCCGACGAGGCGATCACCGCCGCCGCGGCGCCGTCGCCGATGCCCGAGGCGTTCCCGGCGGTGACCGTGCCGCCCTCCTTGAAGTAGGGCTTCAGCTTCCCCAGCGCCTCCAGCGTGGTCTCCGGACGCATGTGCTCGTCCGCCGCGAACTGCGTCTCGCCCTTGCGCGTCTTCAGGGTGACGGGGACGATCTCCCTCTCGAAGCGGCCCTCCTGCCACGCCTGGTGCGCCCGCTGCTGCGAGCCGTGCGCGAACACGTCCACCTCTTCGCGGGTGATCCCGTAGTGGTCGGCAAGGTTCTCCGCGGTCACCGCCATGGAACAGCCGGCGAAGGTGTCGGTGAGCGCCTCCCATAGCAGGTCCTCGTAGAACTTCCCGGCCGGCCCCAGGCGCTGGTCGCCCCAGCGGGCGCCGCGGACCACGTGCGGGGCCTGGCTCATGGACTCGGTGCCGCCGCAGAGCGCCACCTCGGCCTCGCCCAGCATGATCTCCATCGCGCCGGTGACGATGGCCTGGAAGCCGGAGCCGCACAGGCGGTTGATGGTCAGCGCCGGGGTGTCGATGGGGAGCCCCGCGCGCAGCCCCACGTGCCGGGCCAGGTAGATGGCGTCGGAGGAGGTCTGCAGCGCGTTGCCGAAGACCACGTGGCTCACCTCCTCGGCCGGGACGCCGGAGCGCTCCAGCGCGCCCCTGGCGGCGAAGGTCCCCAGGTCGGTCGCGCTGAAGTCCTTGAGCGCGCCGCCGAAGGTCCCCATCCCGGTCCGCGCGGCGGAGAGGAAGACGACGTCTACGTCCTTGCCCTGTGTGCCCATGCGGGATCTTCTCCCCTCGGTTCGAGTACAAGTGAAAGGTTTCACAATATGTCCGGCGCCCGGGCGGCCCGCAAGCGCGCGCGCGGGGGTGGAACGATCCGCGGGACGCGCTTATCTTTCGGCACCGCCGAGCGATGCGGCGCGCACCGGCCCGGTGAGGGAGCCGGTGCTTTTGCTTCCCGCGCTCAACCCGGCGGCCCGCCCGGCCGATCCTCTTACCGCAGTGGCCCGCCCCGCCGCGGGCGCCCTCTCGCATTCCCGCAGTATGTCGCCTCCGATGATCGAAGACACCGTCGCCTCCGCACCCACCTCCGCGCCCGGACACTCGTCCGACGAGCGTTCGCCCCGGTCCTGGCTACTCCTGGAGCGCCTGAAGCAGCACCGCACCCTCCTGTGGAGGGTCGGGCTGGCCGCGCTCGCGGCGCTGCTCGCCGGCGTGGTGGCCTGGACCGCCTGGCCCGCGCCGAAGCCGGCGCAGGAGCTCGCGTACTCCGAGCTGCTCCGCCGCATGTCCGCGGGCGAGGTGGCCGAGATCACCGTGATCCCCGGGCGCGAGATCCAGGGCGAGTGGACGGCGAACACCGCGGCCGGCGAGGCTGACTTCACCGTCGCCTACCCGCTGGCCTCCATCGAGGGGCTGGCCGAGCGCGCCGAGGCCGCCGGGGTGGAGGTCACGCTGCAGGCGCCGGGCCGCAAGAACCCCGCCCGGGACGCCCTCGCGCTGATCCTGCAGATCGGGATCGTGGCGGCCATCGGCTACTTCCTCTTCCAGCACTTCCGGGGAAGCCACAGCTCCGACCTGGGCGAGGCGGTCCGCTCCTCCACCACCTTCGACGACGTGGCCGGCACGGAGGGCGCGGCGGAGGAGCTCCAGGAGCTGGTGGAGTTCCTGAAGCGGCCGGAGTCGTTCGCGTCGGTGGGGGCGCGCATCCCCAAGGGCGCGCTCCTGGTGGGTCCCCCGGGGACGGGGAAGACGCTCCTGGCCCGCGCCGTCGCGGGCGAGGCGGGGGTCCCCTTCTTCAGCATCTCCGGCTCGGAGGTGACGGGCTTCATCGTGGGCCTGGGCGCGCACCGGCTGCGCGCGCTCTTCAAGAAGGCGCGCAAGAACGGCGGCGTCATCTTCATCGACGAGATCGACGCGCTGGGCGGGAAGCGCGGCCGCAACCAGTCGCACAACGAGGACGACCGCACGCTGAACCAGCTCCTGGTGGAGATGGACGGCTTCACCCCCTCCGACGGGGTGGTGGTGATCGCCGCGACCAACCGCGCCGAGGACCTGGACCCGGCGCTGCGGCGGCCGGGGCGCTTCGACCGCACCATCTCCGTGGGGCTCCCCACCTCCGAGGGGCGCGAGGCCATCCTCCGGCTGCACGCGGAGCGGCGCCGCATCCCCCTGCACCCCGAGGTGGACCTGGCCCGCCTGGCCCGCCTCTCCCCGGGCTCCAGCGGCGCGGAGCT
The DNA here is from genome assembly GCA_036259415.1 of Longimicrobiaceae bacterium. GTDB lineage: Bacteria > Gemmatimonadota > Gemmatimonadetes > Longimicrobiales > Longimicrobiaceae > JAFAYN01. Next base: position 2,049 of record DATABU010000668.1, on the reverse strand, counting down.
GGCCAACCTGCTCAACGAAGCGGCGATCCTGGCCGCGCGCGAGCGGGAGCCGCAGGTGCGCTGGCGGCACATGGAGGCGGCCCGCGACCGCTTCCTGCTCGGCAAGGAGCGGGTGGGCTTCACCGCGCTCCAGGCGGAGTGGAACACGGTGGCCTACCACGAGGCGGGGCACGCCCTGGCCGGCGTGGTCTGCTGTCCGGAGGACGGGCTGCACAAGGTGACCATCCAGCCCCGCGGGCAGGCCATGGGGGTGGCGTTCTTCTCCCCGGACACCGACCGCCACCTGTACCGCCGGCGCTACCTGGAGGGGCAGATCGTCAAGGGGCTGGCCGGTCGCGCCGCCGAGGAGATCGTCTTCGGGGCCGACGCGGTCACCAACGGCGCCGGGCACGACCTGGTGCAGGCCAACTCCATCGCCCGGAAGATGGTCTACCAGCTGGGGATGGGCGAGGAGACGGGGTTCCTGGTCCACGACGGCCAGCCCGGCTCGCTCAGCGGCGAGGCGCAGGCCCGGATGGACCGCGAGGTGAAGGGGCTGCTGGAGGCGCGCTACCAGGACGCCCTGGAGGTGCTGCGCGCCAACCTCCCCGCCCTGGAGGCGCTGGCGCAGGCGCTCCTGGAGCGGGAGACGCTGGACGGGCCGGAGGCGGTGCGCGTGATGGAGGAGGCCGGGCTGGTCCGCTGCTGGCGCCCCGCCAACCCCGCCGAGGGCGAGCGCCGGGTGGCCGCGGGACGGCTTGCCGGGGTGCCCGCCGGGGCCTAGCTTCGGGGCCTCCGGGCCCGCCCGACCCGACCGACCGAGGGGCGCCCAAGGCGCCCCTCTTCGTTTCCGCCCTCCGAGGCCGATGCCGACCGACCTCCCGTACCGGCTGCTGCGCCCGCTGCTCTTCCGGCTCCCCGCGGAGACGGCGCACGCCCTGGGCGCGGGCGCCATGGACGCGGCGCTCGGCACCCGGCCCGCGCGGGACGCGGCGCGCGCCCTTCTCGCCGCGGACGACCCGGCGCTGCGGGTCACGCGCTGGGGGATCGAGTTCCCGAGCCCGGTGGGGCTCGCCGCCGGCTTCGACAAGGCGGGGGCGCACTTCAACGCGCTGGGTGCGCTGGGCTTCGGCTCGGTGGAGATCGGCACGGTGACGGCGCTCCCGCAGCCCGGGAACCCGCGCCCCCGCCTCTTCCGCCTCCCCCAGGACGGCGCCCTCCTCAACCGGCTGGGCTTCAACAACCCCGGCGCCGAGGCGGTCGCCCGGCGGCTGGAGCGGACGCCCATCGAGCCCGTGCTGGGGATCAACCTGGGCAAGAGCAGGGCGACGCCGCTGGAGGAGGCAACGGCGGACTACCTGCGCAGCCTGGAGCTGCTGGAGCGCTTCGCGCGCTACCTGGCGGTCAACGTCAGCTCTCCCAACACGCCGGGGCTGCGGAAGCTCCAGGACGCCGGCCCGCTCCGGGAGCTGCTGCGCGCGCTGCGCTCCCGCGCCGCCGAGCTGGCCGCCGCCCGCGGCGAGGCCCCGCGCCCGATCCTGCTCAAGATCGCCCCCGACCTCACCGACGCGCAGGTGGTGGAGGTGGTGGGGATCGCGCGGGAGGAGGGGATCGCGGGGCTGATCGCCACCAACACCACCGTCTCCCGCGAGGGGCTGCGTACCCCGCGTGAGCGGGTCTCCGCCCTGGGCGACGGGGGGGTCAGCGGCCGTCCGCTGCGGACGCGCGCGCTGGAGGTGGTCTCGCGGATCCACCGCGAGGCGGGCGGCGCGCTCCCCGTGATCGGCGTCGGCGGGATCTTCGACGCGCGCGACGCGTGGGAGCGCATCCGCGCGGGCGCCAGCCTGGTGCAGCTCTACACCGGCTTCGTCTACGGCGGCCCCACCGTGGCGCGCGACGTCAACCGCGGGCTCCTCCGCCTGCTCCGCGGGGAGGGCTTCCGCACGCTGGACGAGGCGGTGGGGAGCGCGCACGCACGATGATCCGCGCCGCGCGCTTCCTGGGCGGCTACCTCCGGCCGGACGCACCCGTCCGGGAGGAGGAGGTCCGCGTCCCCGTCCCCGGCGGCGA
>DATABU010000667.1:0-2663 GCA_036259415.1 Longimicrobiaceae bacterium | reverse complement strand
GCGGCTGGGAGCGGACAGGGAGGGAGTGGGGCTGGTCGGAGGAAAGAGTCGGGGGAGCGGTGGAGGGGTGGGGGATTGACTCTTTCCGGAGACCAGCCCCGCTCCCGACCGCAACGCACCGGAGCCCAGGCCGCGCGCAAGCCCGCCGACAAGCAGAGAGGGCACCCCCCGCGCCCGGGGGTGCCCTCTCGCCGCATCGGCCCGGCGGTACGGCCTACTTCTCGGAGAGCGCGCGGTTCCGCTCGATGTAGTCGGACCACTCGGGCGGGACGTCGGTGTCCGGGAAGATCGCGCTGACGGGGCACTCCGGCTCGCACGCCCCGCAGTCGATGCACTCGTCCGGGTTGATGTAGAACTGGTCCTCGGCCTCGTAGATGCAATCCACCGGGCAGACCTCGACGCAGCTCGCGTCCTTGGTCCCGATGCACGGCTCGGCGATCACGTACGGCATGTGCGTCTCCGGAACGGCGTGGGTGATATGTGGGCTCGTGCGGGCGATCGTAAGGGGCCGGGCGTAGAATAACAGGCGCGCCGGGGCTTGTCCACCTAGCGCAGGTGCGTTCCGTACCACTCCACGGTGGCCTCGACCACGGCGCGCAGCTCCGGCGTCGCGCCGGCGTACGGGTGCGCCGCGCCGAAGGTGTGCCCGGCCCCCTCCACCAGCAGCAGCTCCGCGTCCTCCCCCGCGGCGTCGAAGAGCGCCTGCCCCTCCGCCGCCGGGACGGTGGCGTCGTCCTCGCCGTGCACGATCAGCCAGGGGATGGTGAGCGCGGACGCCGCGCGGAGCACGTCCAGCCGCTCGCGGTTCATCTCCACGTCGCGCCAGTAGGCGGGGCCCACCGGCATCATCTGCCCGGTGCGGGAGTTGGCGATCTCCACCGTCTCGCCGCGGCGCCACGCCGCCACCTGCTCCTCCGTCCAGCGCGCGGGGATGTCCGAGATCGCGGCCCAGGTCACCAGCGCGTCCACCCGCACGTCCTCCGCGGCGGCCAGCACCGCCTCGCCCCCGCCGCGCGAGTGGCCGAAGAGCCCCACCCGCAGCGGCGCGCGCGGGAGGATCCCCCCGGCGCCGAGCGCGTCCAGGACCATGCGGACCTCGTCCACGTCGCGGGTGTGGGTGTTCTCCCGGAACCGCTCCAGGGCCGAGAAGTCCACCCCGTCCGCGCCCACGCCGTTGCGCGAGAAGTCGAAGGTCACCGCTGCGTGCCCGGCCCGCGCCAGCGCCCGGGCCAGCGGGGGGAAGAACCCCCAGGTGCGGAACCCCTTGAAGCCGTGGCAGACCACCACGGCCGAGCGGGGCGCCGTCCCGGCGGGGAGGCGAACCTCGCCGCGGATGGGAGGCTGGCCGTCGCGGGGGCGGATCTCCCAGCGGGTGAGGGCGAGGCCGGGCTCGGCCGTCGAGGACTCGTGGCTCATGGACTCGGCGGTGCAGGTTCTATGCGGCGGCGAGCGGGCAGCCCGCGCACGGCTCCGGGCGAGGGCACCCCTCGCAGGGGAGCCCGGCGTCCGCGGCGGGCTCCGCGGCGGCCTCGGCCAGGCGCGCGGCCAGGTAGCGGATCCGGCGCGGGTTGGCGGGCTCGTCGAACTCGCCCTCGCGTACCGAGCCCAGCGTCCCGGCGGCGGCCGCCGCCACCACCTCGCGGAGCTGGAGCAGCTCCGCGGCGCTCATGGGCACCAGGCCGGGGACCTCGCGGCGGGGCGCCCGCTCCAGCGTCAGCACCTTGCGCGCGAACGCGACGAACACCGAGCACGCCTCGGGGCAGGGGACCGCCGCGTCGCCTGCGGGCGGCCCCTCGTCGGCGAGCTCCAGCGGGGTCTCCGAGTCGATCCCCCACGCCACGCGGCGCAGGCAGACGGCGTCCCCGCAGCAGGCGCGCACCGCGTTGCGGACGGCGCCCTCCGCCAGGAGCTTCACGGGGGAGTAGATCCCGCTCTGCCGCCCCGCCGTCTCCCGCCAGTGCGTGGGGCGCAGCGTCCCCGTCCGCCCGGCGTGCCAGTGGACGGCGCAGGCCGGGTACAGGTAGTCCAGCGCGGTCCACAGGCCCCGGCCGTCCAGCCCCGCCAGCGCCCAGCCGCCGCGCAGGTTCGGCGCCGTCTTCAGCGGGCGGTGCTCCCCCGCGTCGGTGACCTGCGCGACCTCCCGCGCCGAGAACGGGTCGGACCCGACCGCCAGCGCGTCCAGCGGGAGGGCGGCGTCGCGCGCGTGGCGGAGCTCGTAGCGCCCGTCCCCGCCCGCGCGCAGGAGCACCTGCAGGAAGACGCGCCCCTCCGCGCCCGCCCCGGCCACCCAGGCGAGGAGCGCCGCGCGCGCCTCCGCCACCCCGGCGGGCGCGTGCGTCCCGCGCTGCTCGGCCGCGTCGGACACGGGCGCCTCCCTCCGCGAGCGGTGACGCCGGGATGCGCGCGCCCGCCTCGCGGGCGCGCTGCAGGACGATCTCCGCCACCTCCGGGAAGGTCCCCACCGGCGCCGCGTAGAAGACGGTGCGCCCGTCCAGCACGGTCACCGGCGAGACCGCCGGGCGGTTGATCCCCAGGTCGTCCGGGATGGTCTCCTGCGTGTGCCACCCCTCCGCCACGAAGAAGGGGACCAGCACCACGCGCCGCTCCTCCATGGCGGCCAGCACCTCGCCCACCTCCGGCTCCTGGTCCAGGAAGCCGGTGCG
>DATABU010000666.1:0-6567 GCA_036259415.1 Longimicrobiaceae bacterium | reverse complement strand
CCCCCCGCGACGACTTCGCGGGAGTCACGGTGCACCGGGCACGGGGGAACGTCCTGGCGGACCCGGACGGGGGCGGGGAGTGGATCGAGCTGAACCCGGAGCTGTCGCGGGGACGGACGGGGGCGGTGGAGCTGGGTCTCGCGCTCCTGTACCGCGACGCGCACCGCTGGCTGTGGGTGCCCTATGGAGAGACGCTCCAGCTCCTGGCCGACGGGGAGCTGATGGTGCTGGGCGGGGGGGGGAGCCTCCGGTCGCGCCGCCGCTCCCGGCTGGGCGGGGTGGAGGAGCGGGTGGTCTACGCCGTCACCCCGGCGCAGCTCCGCCGCCTGGCCGCCGCGGAGAGCGTGCGGGTGCGGGTGGTGGGGAGGCGGGAGTACGTGGAGCGGAGCTTCCGGCCGGAGGGGATCGCGCGGCTGCGGGAGTTCGTCGCCGCGCACCTGGACGCGCCCCCGGCACCGCGTCCCGCGCCCGGGGGGCAGTAGCTCACCCCCACACCTGCTTCAGCGGGAAGCCCGCCGCCGAGCGGTCGCGCGGGTAGCGCAGGGCGTTCTGCACGTAGCGGACGCCGTCGATCTCGCGGTCGCAGTCGATGTGGCTGTGCCCGAAGACGTGCGCCCGCGACCCCACCCGGCGGAGCTGCGCGTCCAGCCCGGCGCACCCCGCCACCCGTGGGAGCCCGCGGAAGCGCAGGTACTTCGCCGGCGGGAGCAGGTCGCGGCGCGGGAGGAAGTGCGAGAAGGTGACCACGGGCGCGTCGCGGGGGCCCAGGTGGGGCTCGTTCTTCTCCAGGAACCAGTCGCAGGGGCGCCCCACCCGCTCCGGCCAGCGGCAGAAGTGGAAGTCGGCCCACGCCTCCAGCTCGCGCTCCTCCGCGTCGCCGTAGGTGTCGAACTCGGCCTCGTACCAGGCGAAGAGCGGGACCACCCACACCCCGGGCAGCCGGGTGGGGCGCGTCCGCACCCCCAGCGCGTCGCAGAGCCGGAGGAGGCGCTCGAACTTCTCCGCCGAGTCGGAGGCGTCGGCGCGCACCCAGAGCTCGTGGTTCCCCGGGACGAAGAAGACCTCGCGGAAGCGGGCGCGCAGCAGCGCCAGGGTGGCCTCCACCCGCTCCAGGCCGTCGGCGATGTCGCCGGCGACGATCAGGGCGTCCTCGGTGTGCTCCCCCAGGGGGAGGCCCTCCACCAGCGCCTGGTTCTCGCGGAAGTCGGTGTGCAGGTCCGAGACGGCGAATACGCGCATGCCGTCAGGCCGTCTCCGGGCTGGACCCGGCGGGGAAGATCAGGCTGCGCACCGTCCGTCCGTCGCGCACGGCCACCTCGTGGCAGGGGTGGCGGACCGCCTCCAGCGAGTGGTCGGGGTGGTAGACGACCCCGCCGCCCGCGGGGATGCCGATCCCCTGCACGCTCTCCCCCAGGAGCCGCACGGCGCGCTTCAGGTGCCCCCACTCGTCGCGCTCGGCGTGGGCGTCGATCACGTAGGGGACGATCTTGAAGGTGTCCACCAGGTCCTCCGTCCCCCCCGGCCCCTCCTCCGGCCACCCCACCAGCCCCAGCTGCACCGCGCCCGCGGAGACCCCCACCAGCGTCGCGCCCGCGTAGTAGCGCCGCAGCACCGCGTCCTTCACCCCGCTCTCCTCGAAGGCGCGCCACCCCCGCTCCACGTCGCCCCCGGCGAGCAGCACCAGGTCGGCCTCCTCCAGGAAGGCCAGGTCCTCCGCGGAGGGGGAGGTGGGGACCAGGCGGGTGTCGAACACCGCCACCGAGTCCATGGCCGCCACGAAGATCTCGTAGAACTCCGGCTCGTCGCCGTTGGAGGCGCCCAGGTAGGCGGCCCGGGGGGTGGGCCGTTCGAGCTGCGCCCGCACCCCCTGCAGGAAGGACTCGCCGCCCTCGCTCCAGAAGAGGAGCTGGCTGTCGGCCAGGAGGTAGACGGGGCGCACGTCCGGGCGGGGCCGCGCCAGCCCTTCGGCGAGCGAGCCCTCCTCCGGGAGGTCGGGGTCGGGGAAGATGCCCATGTTGCCGGTGTATATCTTCTGCACGGGGGTCGGCGGGTGGAGTGCCGCCGCGGGGGCGCACGGCTCCCGCCGGCGGCCCGCGAGCGCGGTAATGTAACGGCCCGGGGGGGCGGATGAAACCGGGGCGGCGGGCCTACCCGCCCGCCTCCGCCGCCTCGGCGCGCAGCACCGGCTCCAGCGTGGCCCACACCGTCTCCGCCACGCGGCGGTGGCCGGCCTCGTTGGGGTGCACGCCGTCGGGGAGGTTCAGGGCGGGCTCGCCGCCCACCCCCTCCAGGAGGAAGGGGATCAGCGCGAGGTCGTACTCCCGCGCCAGACCGGGGTAGATGGCCGTGAACTCCTCGCCGTACTCCCGCCCCAGGTTGGGGAGCGCCATCATCCCGGCCAGCACGATACGGGTGTCGGGCCGCTCGGCGCGCACCCGCTCCACGATGCGGACGAGGTTGGCGCGGGTGGAGTCGGGCGAGGCCCCGCGGAGCATGTCGTTGGCCCCCGTCTCCACCACCAGCACGTCGAAGGGCTGGCGGAGGAGCCAGTCTAGCCGCCGCAGCGCCCCCGCGGAGGTCTCGCCGCTGGAGCCGGCGTTGACCACGCGGAAGGGGAGCCCGGCGGAGTCCACCCTGGCCTGCACCAGGGCGGGGTAGGCGTCGTCCGGGTCCACCCCCAGCCCCGCCGTGAGGCTGGTGCCCAGGAACAGCACCGTCGCCTGCCCGGCCGGCCCGGGGACGCCGCCGGACGACGCTTCGGTGGCGGCGGCCGGGGCGCGCGCGGGGGGGGGCGGAGTTGCCTTCCTCCCCGCCGCATCCGAAGATGAAGGGGAGGACTCCCATCGCCAACACAAGGACCGGTCTGCGGATGCTCATCGTGCAGGATCTCCAGAAGTCGTACCGCAGCGGCGGCCGCGAGCTGACCGTGCTTCGGGACGTGAGTTTCACGGTGTCCCCCGGCGAGTTCGTCGCCGTGGTGGGCCCCTCCGGGAGCGGGAAGACCACGCTCCTGGGCCTGATGGCCGGGCTGGACCGCCCCTCGCGCGGCTCCGTGCGGCTGGAGGGGACCGACCTGGCAGCCCTCTCCGAGGACGAGCGCGCCCGGCTGCGCCGGGAGCGGATCGGCTTCGTCTTCCAGTCGTTCCAGCTCATCCCCACCCTGACCGCCAGCGAGAACGTGCGCGTCCCCCTGGAGCTGGGGGGGCGGGACGGCGCCGAGCAGCGCGCCGCCGAGCTGCTGGAGCGCGTGGGGCTGGGCGGGCGCGGCCACCACTACCCCGCGCAGCTCTCGGGCGGGGAGCAGCAGCGCGTGGCCGTGGCCCGCGCCTTCGTACACTCGCCGGGGATTCTGTTCGCCGACGAGCCCACCGGCAACCTCGATGCCGCCACCGGCCACCGCATCGTGGAGCTGCTCACCGAGCTGAACCGCGAGCGGGGGACCACGCTGGTGCTGGTGACGCACGACCCCGACCTGGCCGCGCGGGCCGGGCGCATCATCCGCCTAGCCGACGGCCGCGTGGTCTCGGACGAGGCGACCGCGCGATGAGCGCCTTCCGCCCGCTGGCCGGGCTGGCCTGGCGCGAGAGCCGCTTCGCGCGGCGCAGGCTCCTCCTCTTCCTGTCGTCCATCTCGCTGGGGGTGGCGGCGCTGGTGGCCACGCAGTCGTTCGCCGCGAGCATGGCCGACGGGGTGCGCGACCAGGCCCGGCTCCTCCTGGGCGCCGACGCAGCCCTGAGCGCCACCCGCCCCTTCGGCGAGCGCACGGAGGCGCTCCTGGACTCGCTGCGCGGGGTAGGGGCGGAGGTGTCGCGCACCACCTCGTTCGCCTCCATGGCCACCCTCCCGGGCACCGGGGCGACGCGGCTGGCGCAGGTGCGCGCCGTGGAGGGCGGCTGGCCCTTCTACGGCGAGATCGAGACGGAGCCCGCCGGCCGCTGGGGCGAGCTGGCGCGGGGGCGGAGCCTGCTGGCGGACCCGGCGCTGCTGGTGGCGCTGGGCGCGCGCGTGGGCGACACCGTCCGCATCGGCGAGGCGGGCTTCCGGGTGGCGGGGACGCTGCGCAAGGTGCCGGGGGAGACGGGGATCTCCACCTCCTTCGCGCCGCGCGTCTACATCCCCGCCTCGGCGCTGGAGGCCACCGGCCTGCTCGGGTTCGGGAGCCGGGTGGAGTACGAGGCGCACCTCCGCCTGGCCGACCCCGCGGCCGCCGCGGCGCTGGAGGAGGGCTACGAGAGGCGCCTCCGCCCGGAGCGGGCGCGCATCCGCACCGCGGAGGGGCAGCAGGAGCGTCTGAGCGACGCGCTGGGGCGGCTGGGGCGCTACCTGGGGCTGATCGGGACCTTCGCGCTGCTGCTGGGCGGGATCGGGGTGGCGAGCGCGATGGGCGCGTACATGGCCGGGAAGCGCGAGAGCATCGCCACGCTGCGCTGCCTGGGGGCGACGGCGCCGCAGATCGTGACCATCTACCTGCTGCAGGCCGCGGCCATGGGCGTCGCGGGCTCGGCGCTGGGGGCGGGGATGGGGCTGGCCGTGCAGTGGGTGCTGCCGCGGCTGATGGCCGACTTCCTCCCGGTGGAGGTCGCCGTCCGCCCCAGCGCCGCGGCGGTGCTCACCGGGGTGGGCGTGGGCGTGTGGGTGGCGACGGTGTTCGCCCTGCTGCCGCTGCTTGCGACGCGGCGCATCTCCCCCCTGGAGACGCTGCGCCGCCGCGTCGCCGCCGAGCCGGAGCGCGCCCCGCGCGACGCCTGGAGCTGGGGCGCGCGCGCGCTGCTGGCCGCCAGCGTGGTGCTGCTGGTGACGCTCCAGGCGGGGGAGTGGCGCGTGGGGCTGCAGTTCGCCGGGGGGATCGCGGCGACGCTGCTGGGGCTGACGCTGGCGGCGTGGCTGGCGGTGCGTGGGGTGCGGCGGCTGCGGGCCGGCGGCCTCCCCTACCCGGCGCGGCAGGGGATCGCCAACCTGTACCGCCCCGGGAACCAGACGCGCACGGTGGTCCTGGCGCTGGGCTTCGGGGTGTTCCTCCTGGCCGTGCTCTACCTGGTGCAGGACAACCTGCTGCGCCCGCTCCGCATCGGGTCGGAGGGGGCGCGGGCCAGCCTGGTCTTCTTCGACGTGCAGGAGGACCAGGAGCCCGGCGTGCGCGGCCTGCTGGGGGAGGGCGGGGTCGCGGTGCTCCAGCGCGCGCCCATCGTCCCCATGCGCATCGCCGCTATCAACGGGGTGCCGGTCTCCCGCATCGCCCCGCCGGAGGACGAGGGCCCGGACGCCCCGGGCGACGGGGAGGAAGGGGAGGGGCGCGACGGGCCGGAGGGGTGGGCGGTACGGCGGGAGTACCGCTCCACCTACCGCGACAGCACGGTGGCCTCGGAGAAGCTGGTGGAGGGCCGCTTCTGGGAGGCCGGGGAGGCGGGCTCCGCGGGCGCTCCCGCCCCCGTGTCGCTGGAGCGGGGGATCGCGGAGGACCTGGGGGTGGGCATCGGCGACCTCGTCACCTGGGACGTGCAGGGGGTGCAGGTCCCCACCCGCGTCACCTCGCTGCGCGAGGTGGACTGGGCCCGCTTCGAGCCCAACTTCTTCGCCGTCTTCCCCAGCGAGGCGCTGGCGGGCGCCCCGCAGACCTGGGTGCTGATGGCGGACGCCCCAGAGGCCGCGGCGCGCGCGCGGGCGCAGCAGGCGGTGGTGCGCGCCTACCCCAACGTGGCCTCGGTGGACCTGACCGAGGTGCAGGCGTCGCTGGACGACGTGCTGGGCCGCATCTCGCTGGTGATCCGCTTCCTGGCGGCGTTCAGCATCGCCACCGGCTTCGTGGTGCTGCTGGGCGCGGTCTCGGTGGGCCGCCTCCAGCGCCTGCGCGAGAGCGTGCTGCTGCGCACGCTGGGCGCCACCCGCGGGCAGATCGGCTCCATCCTGCTGGTGGAGTACGCGCTGCTGGGGCTGCTCGCCGGCGTCGTCGGGAGCGCGCTGGCGGTGGCCGGGGGCTGGGCGCTGGCGAGGTACGTGTTCGAGATGGACTCGTTCGGGGTGCCGGCCGGCGGGCTGCTTGGCCTGATGCTCGGGATGGCGGCGCTGGCGACGCTGGTGGGGTGGTGGGGGAGCCGGGAGAGCTTCCGCCGCACGCCGCTGGAGGCGCTGCGGGACGAGTAGCGCCCGGCACGGCGCGGAACAGGGGGCGGCGCCCCCGCCGGGATCTCCCGGCGGGGGCGTCTGCATGGGCTGTTTCACAAATTCGGGGATGGGTCGATTCCCGGCTTCACCGGAATTGTGCAGATGTCGTCCGCCGCGGCCTCGCTTGTGTCCACGTAAGTAAAATCACCACATAAGCTTATCGATATCTGCACGGTCGCGACCGCGGCTTGCGTTGCGCATGGCACCAGGACGGAACCGAACTCCACGCCGATCCGGAGGGTGTTGCCATGCGACGCATGCTGCTGCTGCTCACGGTCGCGGGCCTGGCGGCCTGCGGCGACTCCCCCCAGCCGGTCGCGCCCGAAGCGCCGGTCTCCCGGGCCACGCTCCTCGCCGGGGCGGCCGAGGGAAGCATCCCCGGGAGCTACGTGGTCACGGTGGACT
>DATABU010000665.1:0-5491 GCA_036259415.1 Longimicrobiaceae bacterium | reverse complement strand
CCGCCGCCGGGGCCGCGTCCGCCCGGAGGCCGGGGCCGCGGCCCTCCCCCGCGAGTCCGCCGCGCCGGAGCGGCTCCCGGCCCCGGCGGAGGAGGAGCGGCACCTCCAGCCGCGGCCGGAGACGGGCACCCGCTACGTGGCGCCCTCGGGCGAGGTGCAGGAGCGGCTGGCGGCGGTGTGGAGCGACCTGCTGGGGTTCGGCGGGGTGGGGGTGCACGACGACTTCTTCGCGCTGGGGGGCCACTCGCTCCTGGCGACGCGGCTCGTCTCGCGGGTGCAGGAGGAGTTCGGTGTGGAGCTGGCGCTGGACGCCGTGTTCGAGGTCCCCACGGTGGCCGGGCTGGCGGAGAAGGTGGAGGCGCTGCTCACGCTCGGCGCGGCGGGTGTCCCGCCCATCCGCCCGGCGCCGCGGGACGCGCCGCTCCCGCTCTCCTTCGCGCAGGAGCGGATGTGGGTGCTGGGCCGGCTGGAGCCCGGCAACCCCATGTACAACGTCCCCGCGGGCAACTGGCTGCGCGGCCCGCTGGACGTCCGCGCCGCCGAGCGCGCCCTCGCCGAGATCGTCCGCCGGCACGAGGTGCTGCGCACCGTCTACGCCGAGACGGACGCGGGGCCGGTGCAGGTCGTCCTCCCGCACGTCCCCGTCGCCCTCCCCGTGGAGGAGATGCCCGGGATCCCCCCGGCGGAGCGCGCCGCGGCGGCCCGCCGCAAGCTCGCCGAGGAGGCGCGGATCCCCATCGACCTGGAGCGGGGTCCGGTGATGCGCACCCGCCTCCTCCGCTTCGACCGGGAGGAGCACGTCCTCCTCATCACCCTGCACCACATCGTGGTGGACGGGTGGTCGTGGGCGCTCTTCTACTACGAGTGGGAGCAGGTGTACGTCGCCTACGCCCACGGCGAGCCCTCGCCCCTGCCGGAGCCCGCGGTGCAGTACGGCGACTACGCCGTGTGGCAGCGCGAGCTGCTCTCCGGGGAGCGGCGGGAGGAGCACATGGCCTTCTGGCGCGAGAGCCTGCGCGGCGCTCCCCAGGTGCTGGAGCTCCCCACAGACCGGCCGCACCCGCCGGTGCAGCGCTACCACGGCGGGCTGCACGGCGTGGAGCTGGCCCCCGCGCTCATGGAGCGGGTCCGCGCGCTGGCGCAGCGCCAGCGGGTCACGGTGCACCTGGTCTGCATCGCCGCCTTCCAGGCCGTCCTCTACCGCTACACCGGGCAGGAGGACTTCGTGATGGGCTCGCTGGCGGCGAACCGCCTCCGTCCGGAGACCCACCGGCTCATCGGCTTCTTCATCAACACCCTGGCCGTGCGCGCCCGCCCCACGGGGGAGACGCCGTTCAGCGCGCTGCTGGAGCAGGTGCGCGCCTGGATGGTGGCGGCGTACGCCCACGCCGAGGTCCCGCTGCAGATGGTGCTGGAGGAGCTGCAGCCGGAGCGCGACCCCAGCCGCAACCCGCTGGTGCAGGTGCTGCTCGGCATCCAGAGCCCCACCGACCACGGCCCGCCGCCGTCCCGCCCCTCGCGGATCCGCATGGACGAGCTGGAGGACGACGTCCCGCCGCTGGGCGACACCGGCACCTCCAAGTTCGACCTGTCGCTCCTGGTCTCCGAGCAGGCGGAGCTCCCCTCCACCGCGGTGGCCGAGTACAACAGCGACCTGTTCGACCGCGCCACGGTGGAGCGCTTCGTCGAGCACTTCCGCACGCTCCTGGAGGGCGCGGCCCACGCGCCCGGGACGCCGCTGGCGGAGCTGCCGCTCCTCGCCCCCGCCGAGCGCGCGCAGCTCCTGGAGGACTGGGGCGTGGCCCCGCCGGTCCCGACGGAGTGGACCGCGCTGCACCGGGTGTTCGAGACGTGGGCGGCGCTCGCCCCATCCGCCCCCGCGGTCTCGGCCGGGGAGGTCGCCTGGAGCTTCGGCGAGCTGAACGCCCGGGCCGACCGCCTGGCCGGGGCGCTGCGCGCCCTGGGCGTGGGCCCCGAGGCGCGGGTGGCGGTGTGCCTGGAGCGCACCCCCGAATTGGTGGCGGCCGTGCTGGGCGTGCTCAAGGCCGGCGGCGCGTACGTCCCCTTGGACCCCGCGCAGCCCGCCGAGCGGCTGGCCGCCATCCTGGCCGACTCCGGCGCCGCGACCCTGGTGACGCGGCCCGCCCTCGCCGACCGTCTGCCGGGGTTCGGGGGCGCGGTGGTGGACGCCGGCGCGGACCACGGGGCGCCGAGCCCGGGCGGGCAGCCCCGCGCGCCGCTCCCCGACTCGCTCGCGTACGTTGTCTACACTTCCGGCTCCACCGGCGCCCCCAAGGGCGTCATGGTCGGCCACGCGGCGCTCACGCGGCGGCTGCTGGCCCTGCGCGACCGCTTCGGCCTGCGCGCGGGGGAGACCTTCGCGGCGCTGGCGAGCCCGGCCTTCGACATCTGGGGCTTCGAGACCTTCGCGCCGCTGCTCGCGGGCGCGCAGGTGCGGCTCCTCCCACCGGAGGCGGTGCGCGACGCCGACCGGCTGGCCGGCGAGCTGGCGACCGTCGACGCGTTCCACGCCGTCCCCGCGCTGATGCGGGAGGTGGTGCGGCGGGTGCGCTCCGGGCCGGGGACGCTCCCGGGGCTGCGGCGGGTCTTCGTCGGCGGCGACGCCATCCCCGCCGAGCTGCCGGCGGAGATGCGCGAGGCGTTCCCCGCGGCGGAGCTCTGGGCGATGTACGGGCCCACCGAGGCCACCATCGTCTGCGCGGGCTCGGTCGTGCCCGCGGGGGGCGCCGCCGGGCACGTGGTCGGCCGGCCGCTCCCGGGGGCCTCGCTGTACGTCTGCGACGCCGGGGGCACGCCCGTCCCGGCGGGCGTCCCCGGGGAGCTGTGGATCGGCGGGGAGGGCGTGGCGCGCGGCTACCTGGGGCGGCCGGAGCTGACGGCGGAGCGGTTCGTCCCCGACCCCTTCGGGGGCGTCCCCGGCGCGCGGCTCTACCGAAGCGGCGACCGGGTCCGCTGGACTGCGGACGGCACGCTGGAGTTCCTGGGGCGGACCGACGAGCAGGTCAAGGTGCGCGGCTACCGCGTCGAGCCCGGCGAGGTCGAGGCCGCGCTGCTGGCGCAGGAGGGCGTGCGCGAGGCCGTGGTGGTGGCGCGCGAGCAGGCGCCCGGCGACCTGCGCCTGGTGGCGTACGTGGTCCCGGCCACCGGCGCCGCGCCCGCGCCGGCAGCGCTGCGGGCCGGGCTGCGGGAACGGCTCCCGGAGCACATGGTGCCCGCCGCCTTCGTGGCGCTGGAGCGGCTGCCGCTGAACGCCAACGCCAAGGTGGACCGGCGCGCGCTCCCGGCGCCCGAGTGGGGCGGCGGGGCAGAGCACGTGGCCCCCCGCACGCCGGCCGAGCACGCGCTGGCGGAGGTCTGGCGCGAGGTGCTGCGCGTGGAGCGCGTCGGCGTGCACGACCGCTTCTTCGAGATGGGGGGCGACTCCATCCTCGCCATCCGGGTGGCGACGGCCGCGCGCAGGGCGGGGCTGGAGATCCTCCCCCGGCACCTCTTCGAGCACGGCACCATCGCCGCGCTGGCGCAGCTGGCCGGGACCGCGGCGCCGGCCGCCGCCGACCGCGGGCCGGTCACCGGAGAGGCGCCGCTCACCCCCGTGCAGCGCCGCTTCTTCGCGCAGGAAGGCCCGGCCCCGCACCACTACGACCAGGCGCTCCTGCTCGTCCCCCGGCAGCCGCTCGACGGCGGGCTGCTGGAACGCGCCGTGGCGGGGCTGGCGTCGCACCACGACGCGCTGCGCCTGCGCTTCCGGCGCGGCGCCGGCGGGTGGACGCAGTCGCACGCGGCGCCGGGCGGGCGCGCCCCCGTCGTGGAGGTGGACCTCGCCCGCCTGGACGGGGCCGGGCGCGGGCGCGCGCTGGCCGCCGCGGCCGACCGGGTGCAGGCGAGCCTCGACCTGGACCGCGGGCCCATCTTCCGGGTGGCCCGCTTCGCGGCGGCGGACGGCGAAGGGGAGCGGCTGCTGCTGGCCGTCCACCACCTGGCCGTGGACGGGGTGAGCTGGCGCATCCTGCTGGAGGACCTGGAGACCGCGTACGGCCAGCTGGAGCGCGGCGAGGCGCTGCGGCTGCCGCCGCGGACCACCTCGTGGAAGGAGTGGGCCGAGCGACTGGCGGAGCACGCCGGCGCGCCGGAGGTCGCCGCGGAGGCGGGGTACTGGCTCGCGCAGGCGCGGGAGCCCGCGGCCCCGCTCCCGCTGGACGACGCCGGCGCCGAGGACACCGCGGGACGGGCCCGGATCGTGGAGGCGCAGCTCGACGCGGAGGAGACCGAGGCGCTGCTGCGCGAGGTCCCCGCGGCGTACCGCACGCGCATCGACGAGGTGCTGCTGTGCGCACTGGGGCGGGCGCTGGCGCGCTGGACCGGCTCCGGCCGCCTGCGGGTGGAGCTGGAGGGGCACGGGCGCGAGGAGGAGCGCTTCCCGGGAGTGGACCTGTCGCGGACGGTGGGGTGGTTCACCTCCGTCTACCCCGTGCTCCTGGACCTTCCCGGGGACGGGGGGCCGGGCGAGGCGCTCCGGGCCGTGAAGGAGCAGCTCCGCGCCGTCCCCGGCCGGGGGCTCGGCTACGGGCTGCTCCGATGGGGCGCCGGCGGCGCCGCCGCTGAGCTGGAGGAGGCGCCCGCGGCGGAGGTGGCCTTCAACTACCTGGGGCAGGTGGACGGAGCTGTCTCCGCCGGCGGCTTCTTCGCCTTCGCTCCGGAGGGGCCCGGCGCCTCGCAGGACCCGCGGCGCGCCCGGACGCACCGCCTGGAGGTCACCGGCGTGGTGAGCGGCGGCCGCCTGGGCGTGGCGTTCGGCTACGGCGCCGCGGTGCTCCGGCGGGACACCGTCGAGGCGCTGGCGGCCGGGTTCCTGGAGGAGCTGCGCGGGCTGGTCGCGCACTGCCGCGGGGCGGAGGCGGGGGGCTACACCCCGAGCGACTTCCCGCTGGCGGGGCTCGGCCAGGCGGCGCTGGACCGGCTCCTCGGTCGGGAGCGCGGGGTGGAGGACGTGTACCCCATGACCTCGATGCAGGAGGGGCTGCTCTTCCACTCGCTGGACGAGCCGCGGTCGGGCGTCTACGTGGGGCAGCTCGGCTTCGTGCTGGAGGGGCCGCTGGACGCCGACGCGCTGGAGCGCGCCTGGCGGGGGGCGGTGGCGCGCCACGCCGGGCTGCGCACCGCATTCGCCTGGGAGGGGCTGCCGCGGCCCGTGCAGGTGGTGCGGGAGGACGCGGAGCTGGAGTTCCGCCGGGAGGACCGGCGCGGATGGGGCGCGGCGGAGCTGGACGCGCTCGCGGAGGCGGAGCGCGCCCGGGGCTTCGACCTGGCGCGCCCCGCGCTGATGCGGCTGGCGCTGGTCCGGACCGGCGAGGAGGAGCACCACCTCCTCTGGACCCACCACCACCTGGTGCTGGACGGGTGGAGCCTGTCCGTGCTCTTCCGCGACGTCCTGGCGCTCTACCGCGCGCACTCCCGCGGCGAGGCGGCGCGG
>DATABU010000664.1:0-6099 GCA_036259415.1 Longimicrobiaceae bacterium | reverse complement strand
CCAGCGCGCCGGAGGCGAGGAGCGCGTCGGCTTCCTCCACCGTCAGGCGCCGCAGGGGGCGCTGTTGCGGAGTACCCCAGTCCGCGTAGACGCACTCCACGTCGGTGAGGATCACCAGCACCTCCGCGCCTACGCGCTGACGATCTCGGTTCCCGCCTCCCTCCTGACCGCCTCCCGCCCCTGGTCGAGCCGGGCGATGATGGCCCGCTCCCCGCCGCGCCGGACGAAGTCGGCGGCGGCCTCCACCTTGGGGGCCATGCTCCCGGAGCCCAGCTCGCCGCTGCGCAGCAGCTCGTCGGCGGCCTCCAGGGTCAGCCGGCGGACGGCGCGCTGCTCCGGGGAGCCGTAGTCCAGGTAGACGCACTCGACGTCGGTGAGGATCAGCAGCACCTCGGCGCCGATGTCGTACCCCAGGATGGCGGCGGCGCGGTCCTTGTCCACCACCGCGTCGATCCCCTCCAGCCCCAGCCGCGGGTGGTCGTACACGGGGCAGCCGCCCCCGCCCGCGGCGACCACCAGGTGCCCCGCCTCCACCAGCGAGCGGATCATGGGGCTCTCCACGATCTCCACCGGGCGCGGGCTGGGGACCACGCGACGCCAGCCGCCCTTCACCTGCGACACCGCGCCGCCCAGGTCGGCCGCCAGCGCGCGGGCGGTCGCCTCGTCCGTCGTGCGGCCGATGGGCTTGGTGGGCCGCCTCAGCTCCGGGTCGTGCGGGTCCACCCGGACCTGCGTCACCAGGGCGACCACCTGGCGGTCCACCCCGGCGCCGCGCAGCGCGTTCTGGAGCGACTGCTGGACCATGTACCCGATCCACCCCTCGGTCGCGGCGACCAGCACGCCCAGCGGCAGCGGCGGGACCACGTGGCGCGACCTCTCGTTGCGGACCAGCTCGTTCCCGACCTGCGGGCCGTTGCCGTGGACGATGGCGATGCGCCAGCCGTCGCGGGCCAACTCCACCACCGCGCCCAGGCTCTCGCGGGTGTGCGCGAACTGCTCCGCGATGGTTCCTTCCTCCCCCGCAGGCGCCAGGGCGTTGCCGCCGAGCGCCACCACGATGGTGCGTGCCGTCAAAGGGTCCTCTTCAGCGGGCGACATGATAAGCCGGGGTCCGGTCCGCGGCAAGTTCGGTTCCCAACGGTACAAACTGCTGAAAATGCGGGTTCGGGCGTGCCCCGGCTGCGCCGAGGTAGGCCAACCCGCGCTCCGGGGTAGCGAGAACAGTGTCGACGAACTGCGTTGCCGAGAGTGGCGGGATCGGCATGGTTTGTTACCGTCGGGTTCCTCTGCTCCCCTCCCCTCACTTGCAGGGCAGGGCGCGGGGGTCAGGCCGGTCGCCGCGGGAAGCTCGCGGCCAGCGCCCGCGCCTCCTCCTCCCTGCCCCGCGGCACGGGCACGTACACCTGCTCGTCCGCCCTGCCGCTGCGGGTGCTCCACACGACGCTGAACTCCAGCACCGGCGGGTCCTCCTCGTCCAGCAGGCGCACGCCGGCGAAGTGGAAGCGGTCGTCCTGCAGCACGTGGTAGCGGCCGTTCAGCACCACCGCGCGGGGCGAGATGACGACCTCGCCGCCCCGCGTGGCGGTGTTCGCCGCGTGCGCGGAGCGGGCCTGGAGCAGGCGGCCCGCGTAGATGATCGCGCCGACCACGCCGGCGACTCCCAGCGCGACGCCGTACTCCGCGTCGCGCCGATACACCAGCAGCAGCACGCCGAGCACCACCACGCCGAGCCCCACCGAGAGCGCTTCGCCACGGCGGAAGCGAAGCTCCTGCCGGGCGTACTCGCTCCACTCGTCCGGGGCGTACGTCCAGTGCGCCAGCACCTCCGCGTCCGCCTCCCGCGCGCCGGATGCGGGGGGCTCCGTCCGGGCGGCCGGCTCGGCGGGCGGCGCGGCAGCGGTGGGAGCAGGTGGCTGCGGCAGTGCCGGTTCGTGGCCGCGCACGGCCTGGTACAGCGCCGCCTCGTGCCCGCGCTCGCGGCGCTCGGCGCGGCGCCAGGCGAGCACCGCCTGCACGGCGCCGCCGATCATCAGCAGCCCGGAGACGGCGAGCAGCCCCAGCACGGGCCGCATGGGGCCGGTGTCGGAGAGCACGCCGACGGTGCCCAGGATGACGCACGGGACGCCGCAGAAGGCGAGCAGCGCGGCCGACACCAGGTTGAACGGGTTGGACGAGCTGGGCACGGCGGCCTCCTGGAGGGGCGGCGGACCGCGGGGCGGCGCCTCGGGGCCGCCGGGAAACGGCGAGGGGCGGCGACCTCGCGGCCCCACCCCTCGCCCGAACGAAGATCAGTGAGTGGACGAGCCGCCGGTCATCTGCACACCGGCGGCCTCCAGCCACCCCTCCATCTCGTCCCGGATCTCGCCGAGGCGCTCCGGGGTGCGGGCCTCGTAGCGGGCCACCAGCACGGGCTCGGTGTTGGAGGCCCGGATCAGCCCCCACCCGTCGCCGAAGAGGACGCGCGCCCCGTCCACGTCGATCACCTCGTGGCCGCGCCGGAAGTGCTCGGTGGCGCGGGCCACGATGTCGAACTTGGTCTCCTCGGTGGCCGGGTAGCGCAGCTCGGAGGTGGAGACGAACCGCGGGAGCTCGGCGATCCACTCCGAGAGCGGCCGGCCCTGCCGCGCGACGATGTCGATGAGCAGGCAGGCGCCGTAGAGCGCGTCGTCGTAGCCGTAGTAGTCGTCGCCGAACATGATGTGGCCCGACAGCTCGCCGGAGAGGCGCGACCCCTCCTCCTTCATCCGCTTCTTGATGAGGGAGTGCCCCGTGGCGTTCATCAGGGGGACGCCGCCCGCCTTCTCCAGCGCCTCCGGGAGCTGCTGCGAGCACTTCACGTCGAAGACCACCTTCTCCCCCGGGCCGCGCCGCGCCAGCAGGTCCAGCCCGTAGAGGAGGAGCAGCGTGTCGCCGCGGACGATCTCGCCGCGGTCGTCGATGGCGCCGATGCGGTCGGCGTCGCCGTCGAAGGCGACGCCCAGGTCGGCGCCCGTCTCCTCCACCTTCGCGATCAGGTCCACCAGGTTCCGGTCCACCACGGGGTCCGGGTGGTGGTTGGGGAAGCTGGGGTCCGACTCGCAGAAGAGCGGGACCACCTCCACGTTGGAGCCCAGCGCGCGGAGCAGCTCCACGGCCACCACCGAGCCGGTGCCGTTGCCGCAGTCGGCCACCACCTTCAGCGGGCGCCCGATGCGGAACTTGCCGGCGACGTGGCGGACGTACTCGTCCAGCATCGCGCGGTGCTCCACGGAGCCCTCGCCGCTCTCGTAGTCGCCCGCCTCGATCATCCCCCGGATCTCCTGGATGGCGCCGCCGTACAGCGAGCCGCCGCCCAGCGTCATCTTGAAGCCGTTGTACTGCGGGGGGTTGTGCGACCCGGTGACCTGCAGCCCGCCGTCCAGCCCCAGGTGGAACACGGCGAACGAGTGCACGGGGGTGGGGACCAGCCCCACGTCCACCACGCTCACCCCGGCGGCTACCATCCCCCGGCGGACCGCGGCCGCCAGCTCCTCGGAGGAGACGCGGTTGTCCCGGCCCAGGGCCAGCGTGAGCTGCTCCTTCCCCAGGCGGCGCCGGGCCAGGGTGGCGAAGGCGCGGCCGATCCCCTCGGCCACCTCGGGGGTCAGGTCAGGGCCGACGACGCCGCGGATGTCGTACTGCCGGAAGATGTGCGGATTGGGCTTGGACATGGCTGAAACGGGCTCCGATCGCTCGTCGAATAAAGAGGGAGGCGCGGTCCCGAACGAGCGGGCCGCGCCTCCCGGCTCCGTCCTATCCGTGCGCGCCGACGGCGGCGACGCACTCGATCTCCACCTTCGCGTCGCGCGGGAGCCGCGCGGCCTGCACGGTGGAGCGGGCGGGGGCGTGCTCCCCGAACCAGCGGCCGTACACCTCGTTCATGGCCGCGAAGTCGCTCATGTCGGCCAGGAAGACCGTGGTCTTCACCACGGAGCGGAGCGAGGCGCCCGCCGCCTCCAGCACGGCGGAGAGGTTCTTCATCACCTGCTCGGTCTGGGCGGCGACGTCGCCGTCCACCATCTGCATGCTCCCCGGGTCCAGGGGGATCTGCCCCGCGGTGAACACCAGCCCGCCGTGCACGATGGCCTGGCTGTAGGGGCCGATGGCGGCGGGGGCGCCGGCGGTCTGGACCTTCTCGAGAGCGGCCATGGGTCTCCTCGTCGGTTGGATGTCAGTCGCCGCCGCGGACGGCGGAGGCGGGGCGGTGGGCGGCCACGGCGGCGCGCACCTCGTCGGGCGTGACCACCGCCACCCCGGGCTTCCCCACCTCGATCCCAGCGGCGAAGTTCGCCAGCACCGCGGCCTCCTCCACCCCGGCCCCGGCGGCGAGCGCGACGGCCAGGAAGGCGGTGACGGTGTCCCCCGCCCCGGAGACGTCGAAGACCTCGCGCGCCACGGTGGGGATGCGGAGCGAGGCCCCGGTCCCGCAGCGGAGCACCATCCCCTCCTCGCCCAGCGTGAGGAGGAGGTGCCGGGCGCCGGTGCGGACGCGCGCGGCCTCCAGCCACTCGTCGTCGTGCGGGCGGATGGCCTCGCCCAGGGCCGAGCCCAGCTCCACCGAGTTGGGCTTGAAGACGGTGGCGCCGCCGTACGCCCAGAAGTGCCGGAACTTGGGGTCCACCACGCTGGGGATCCCCGCCCGCTCCGCCGCCTCCAGCGCGGTGCGGATCACCGCCGGCACCAGCACGCCCTTGTTGTAGTCCTCCAGCACCAGCGCGTCGGCCCCCGCCACCGAGTCGCGGATCGCCGCGCAGAGCTCGTCCACGCAGTCGTCCGGGAGGTCGTCCGCGCGCTCGCGGTCGAAGCGGATCACGTGGTGCTTCCGCGCCATCACCCGCGTCTTGGTGGTCGTGGGGCGGTCCGGCCGCTCCACCAGCCGCGCGTGCAGCGCGCCGCCCCGCGCCTCGGCGAGGGCGCCGCGCATCCGCGTCCCCGGCTCGTCCGCGCCCACGTAGCCCAGCAGGTCGCAGTCGGCGCCGAGCGTGACCACGTTGGCGGCCACGTTCGCGGCGCCGCCCAGCGCCCAGCGCTCGGCGTCCACGCTCACCACCGGCACCGGGGCCTCGGGGGAGATGCGGGACACCGTCCCCTCCAGGTACACGTCGAGCATCACGTCGCCCACCACGGCGACGCGCAGCCCGCGGGCGCGATCCAGGATCTCCTCCAGCCTGCGCGGGTCCAGGTCTTCCATTCGTCGTGCCCGGTCTGTGCAGACCCGGGCGGGCGGCGCCCCCCCGGGAAAAACGAGCGGAGAATGTACCGGTACTCCACCGGTACGTAAAGACGCGCTCGCTCGACGCGGCCCGGCGGCGGGCGTACCTTGCCGGCACCGTCGACCCGCGCCCACCCGTCGAGCAACGTCATGACCGATCCCGCGCATCCGCTCCGCGACCTCCGCTTCCGCCGCCTCGCGCCGGACGAGATGCAGCGCCGAGCGCGCGACTTCTACGAGGAGATGGACCGCCGCCGCACGGTGCGCGCCTTCTCGACGGACCCGGTGCCGCGGGAGCTGATCGACGATGCGCTCCGCACGGCGGGGACGGCCCCGTCGGGAGCGCACCAGCAGCCGTGGACCTTCGTGGTGGTGGAGGACCCGGCGGTGAAGGCGCGGATCCGGGAGGCCGCGGAGGCGGAGGAGCGGGAGTTCTACGACCGGAGGGCGCCCGCGGACTGGCTGGAGGCGCTGGCGCCGATGGGGACCGACTTCGTGAAGACGCACATCACCGACGCGCCGTACGTGGTGGTGATCTTCCGGCACCTGTACGGCCTCCTGCCCGGCGGGGGACGCCGGACGCACTACCATACCACGGAGAGCTGCGGGATCGCGGCGGGGTTCTTCATCGCGGCGGTGCACCGGATGGGGCTCGCCACCCTCACGCACACCCCTTCGCCGATGGGCTTCCTGGCGGAGCTGCTGGAGCGTCCGGAGAACGAGAAGCCGTTCCTGCTGATGCCCGTCGGCTACCCGGCCGGGGACGCGCGGGTGCCGGACCTCGCGCGCAAGCCGCTGGACGAGATCCGCGTCTGGAAGTGAGGGCCGCGCCGGAGTTCAGCCCACTGCGGCGGCGCGGCGGCCGGCCC
>DATABU010000663.1:0-1638 GCA_036259415.1 Longimicrobiaceae bacterium | reverse complement strand
CGGCCGGCCTCCACCGCCTCCACGAACGGCTGCAGCATGGAGGGGACGAAGTGCAGCGTGGTCACGCCCTCGCGCTCCACCACGTCGCGCAGGTAGGCGGGGTCGCGGTGCCCGTCCGGGCGCGCCATCACCAGCCGCGCGCCCTGCTGCAGCGGCCAGAAGAACTCCCACACCGACACGTCGAAGCCGAACGGCGTCTTCTGCAGCACCACGTCGTCCGCGCCCAGGCGGAAGTGCGCCTGCATCCACGCCAGGCGGTTCACCACGCCCCGGTGCGCGTTCATCACCCCCTTGGGGCGGCCGGTGGAGCCCGAGGTGTAGATGACGTACGCCAGCGAATCCGGCCCCGCGCCGCCCGCCGGGTTCTCCGCCGGCTCCGCCGCGAGCCGCTCCGCCAGCGCGTCCACCGCCAGCACCTCGACGCCTTCGCGCGCGGGGACGGCCCCGCGCTGGGCAGCCTGCACCAGCACCAGCGGCACGGCGCCGTCGTCCAGCATGTACGCCAGCCGCTCGGCGGGCAGGCCCGGGTCCAGCGGCACGTACGCGCCCCCGGCCTTCAGCACGGCCAGGAGCGAGACCACCATCTCCACGCTCCGCTCCATCAGCACGCCCACGCGCACCTCGGGGCCCACGCCGCGGCCGCGCAGGTGGTGGGCGAGGCGGTTGGCCCGCGCGTTCAGCTCGCGGTAGGTGAGCGACTCCTCCTCGAAGCGCACGGCCACCGCGTCCGGCATGCGCGCCGCCTGCGCCTCGAACAGCTCGTGGATGCACCGGTCCGCCGGATACTCCGCTTCGGTCCGGTTCCACGCCTCCAGCACGAGCGCGCGCTCCGCATCCCCGAGCAGCTCCAGCCGCGAAAGCCGCACGTCCGCGTCGGCGGCGACCTGCTCCAGCACCCGCGCCAGGTGGCCGAGCATCCGGACGACCGTGCCGCGCTCGAAGAGGTCGGTGCTGTAGTTCAGTCCGACACGCAGGCCCTGGGCGGTCGCCTTGGGCATCAGGGAGAGATCGAACTTGGCACTCGCGAGCTCCGCTCCGACCTCGCTCGCCTCCAGCCCCGGAAGGGCGACTCCCCGCTCCACGGCGTTCTGCAGCGCGAACATCACCTGGAAGAGCGGCGAGTGGCTCAAGCTGCGCTCCGGCTGCAGCTCGGCCACCAGGCGCTCGAAGGGCACCTCCTGGTGCTCGTAGGCGCCCAGCGTCGCCTCCCGCACCCGCCGCAGCACCTCGCGGAAGCTCGGGTCTCCACCGAGGTCGGTCCGCAGCACCAGGGTGTTGACGAAGAAGCCGATCGTCTCCTCGATCTCCTTCCTCGTCCGCCCCGCGACCGGGCTGCCCACGACGATGTCTTCGCTCCCGCTGTACTTCGACAGCAGGACCTGGAAGGCGCCCAGCAGCACCATGTACAGCGTCGCGCCCTCGCTCCGCCCCAGCGCCTGCAGCCGCTCCAGCAGCTCGAGGGGAAGCTCGATCCGCTCGTTCGCCCCCCGGAACGTCTGCACCGCCGGGCGCGGATGGTCGGTGGGCAGCTCCAGCAGCGCGGGTGCGTCCGCGAGCCGCTCCCGCCAGTACGCCAGCTCCCCCTCCAGGACACCGTCCCTAAGGTGCTCGCGCTGCCAGAGCGCATAGTCCGCGTAC
>DATABU010000662.1:0-2369 GCA_036259415.1 Longimicrobiaceae bacterium | reverse complement strand
AGCACGCCTTCGGCCGGCGCGTGGCGCTGCTGGACGCGGGGGTCTCCGGCGCCGCGCTGCACCTGGAGGCGCGCTCCCCCCGCCGCCTGCTGGAGGGCGTCGAGGAGCGACTCCGCCGCGCCGTGGCCGACCTGCACGGGGGGATGGCGCGCCGCCTGCACGCGCTGGCGGACGACGCCGCCGCGGCCGGCGAGGAGCTGGACGCGTCCATGAGGGAGCGGCTGGAGGCGGGCGAGCGCCGCCTGGCGCTGGGCGCAGAGGGGCTGGACGCCCGCTCCCCGCTGCGCGTCCTGGCCCGCGGCTACGCCGTGGTCAGCGGCGACGACGGCCGCCCCGTGCGCAGCCACGCCGAGACCGCCCCCGGGCGCCGCCTCCGCGTCCGCCTGGCCGACGGCTCGCTCCGCGTCCGCGTGGAGGAGTCCGCCCCGGAGCCCCCGACCGAGACCCCCGTCCCCTGAAGCACCCGATGCCACGCACTGCCGCCCCCGCCGACGCAGCGCCCCCGGAGCCCCGCCTGGGCGAGCTGCTGGCGCGCCTGGAGGAGATCCGCCGCGAGCTGGACCGCGACGACGTGGAGCTGGAGGACCAGCTCTCCCTCTACCGCGAAGGGTGCGCGCACGTGCTCGCCGCGAAGCGAATCCTCAACTCGGTGCGCTCCGAGGTGGAGGTCCTGATGACCGACACCGACGCGGCCCCGCTGCGCGGCGCGGAGGAGTAGTCGCCCTACGCCGGCTGCTCCGCCTCCTCCACCCGGTCGATCGCCTCGTCCGGCCTCTCCCCCAGGAACTCCACCCAGCGCGTCCGGATGCGCGGGTAGTGCTTGGCCGCCTCGGCCAGCTCCAGGAAGCACTCCACCGTCCCCTCGAACCGCTCCTGCAGCACCGGGTCGGCGATGCGGCCCTCCGCGTCGAACGCCTCGTGCGCCTGCGCCAGCGAGAACATGTCCGGGTAGACGTGCGCGCCCAGGTGCTCCAGCGGCACGCGCAGCGCCCAGAGCCCCCGGTTCCCGCCCACCATCGACGGCGAGGCGGACATCAGCAGCGCGTGCTTGCGCCGGAAGGGCTGGGGACGGTAGCGGGAGGCCCAGTCTACCAGGTTCTTGAGCGACCCGGGCATGGAGGCGTTGTACTCGGGCGAGCAGACGACGAGCGCGTCCGCGGCCGCCAGCCTCCCCCGGAATTCCTCCACCCCGGGCGGGAACCCCCGCTCCGCCTCGTCGTCGCCGTCGTAGGAGGGCGCGTCGAAGTCCGCCATCCGCGCCCGGTCCACCGTGGCGCCGTTCCGCTCCACCGCGCGCGCCGCCAGCGAGGCGAGCCGGTCGTTGAGCGAGCGCTCCCTCAGCGACGCGCCGAAGACCAGCACCCGCAGCCGCTGGCTACCCTCTCCGTCCATGGCGTCCCTCCCGTGGAGCGAGTGGATCCCGGCGCGGCCCCGTGCCTGCCGCGCGCAGCGCCGTCCGGGGCGGGCGGCGGGAGGGAGGGCGGGTGCAATTTCCGCTCCGGGTGCGGGGGCCGGGCGCGGCGCCTCCACGCATGGCGTGCGCTCGACAGGGCGGAGGATTATCTTAGCTTCCCGGCAGCACCTTCGCCGCGCCCAACCCACCCCACCCAGGACCGACCGCCATGCGCAACCTCCTCGTCGCGTTCGCCGCGCTCGCCCTCGCCGCCCCCGCGACGGCGCAGCACCAGGGCCACGGGCAGCCCGCCCAGCCGGTACGGAAGGACCAGCCGGCGCAGGTCGCACGCCCGGGCTCGGCTCCCGACCACTCGCAGTACCCGGAGGGATGGGCAGTGCGCGTGGACCGCGAGGCGGGCCGCGACCAGGTGTGGCTCATGGACCACGGCAACGAGCTGCACGCCGCCACCGGGCCGACCGGCGCCGTGTACTTCAACGACTCGTGGCGGAACACGGGCGACTACACCTACGCCGCGCGCTTCCGGCAGCCCAAGGCGTCCGAGCACCCCGAGGGGTACGGGCTCATGTTCGGCGGGAGCGGGCTGGCCGGCGCGGACCAGCGCTACTCGTACTTCCTGGTGCGGCAGACGGGCGAGTACTTCATCGCGGACCGCCGGGGCGACGAGCGGACCAAGGTGGTGGACTGGACTCCGCACGCCGCCATCCGCAAGGTGGAGGGCGAGTCCGCCGCGGAGAACCTGCTCGGCGTGCGGGTGCAGGGGGACGAGGTGGTGTTCTCGGTGAACGGGCAGGAGGTCGCCCGCCGGCCGAAGTCGGAGCTGTCCACGGACGGGCTCGCCGGGTTCCGGGTGAACCACAGGCTGGAGCTGTTCATCGACCGGGTGGAGCGATAGTCGGCCGCGGATTCGGGCGTGCCCCTCGCTGGCGCTCGGGTCGGGCTGCGGCTCCGTAGG
>DATABU010000661.1:0-2586 GCA_036259415.1 Longimicrobiaceae bacterium | reverse complement strand
GGAGATGGCGGCGCTCCGCGGGCACGTGGGGTGGCCCGCCGACCACCTGGCCGCCGCCCCGCTGGCGGAGGTGGCCGAGCGTGTCGCCGCGATGCACGACGGGGTGGGGCTGGCGCCGCGCTGGGCCGCCTTCGAGTCGGTGCGGGCGCGCGTCGCCGGGGGGCTCGCCGCCGAGCTGCTGGAGCCGGCCCTGCGCGGCGAGGTGGCGTTCGAAGAGCTGGCGCCCGCCTTCCGCCGCGCCTTCCTGCAGCGCTGGCTGGGCGACGTGGTGCGCGAGCGGGAGCCGCTGCGGGCCTTCCACACCCTCACCCACGAGGAGCGGGTGGCGGAGTTCCGCCGGCTGGACGCGCGGGTGCTGGAGGAGAACCGCGCCCGGCTGGTCCGCGACGTACGCGACCGGGTGCAGGAGCGCCTCCGCGGCGAGGAGGCGGCCGAGGGGCTCCCCTTCCTCCGGCGGCAGCTCACGCTCCAGCGCGGCCTGAGCCCGCTGCGGACCACGCTCCAGCGCTCCTACGCCACCATCCGGGCCATCAAGCCCGTGTTCATGATGAGCCCGCTTACCGTGGCGCAGCTCCTGGACGGCCGGACCGGGGCCTTCGACCTGGTGGTCTTCGACGAGGCCAGCCAGCTCCCCGCGGAGGACGCGGTGGGGGCCATCGGGCGGGGGCGGCAGCTGGTGGTGGTGGGCGACCCCAAGCAGCTCCCGCCCACCAACTTCTTCTCGGTGATGAGCGGCACCGTCGCCGCGCCGACGGACGAGGACGGGGTCCCGCTCTTCGAGGACAGCGAGAGCATCCTGGAGGAGTTCATGGGCTCCGGCTCGCCGCGCACGCGGCTGCGCTGGCACTACCGGAGCGCGCACGAGTCGCTGATCAACTTCTCCAACGTCAGCTTCTACGACGCCGAGCTGTACACCTTCCCCGGGGTGGAGACGGGCGGGCACGGGGCCGGGCTGTCGTTCGAGCACGTGGCGGACGGCGTCTACGAGGGGAAGGGGCTCAACCCCGTGGAGGCGCGGCGGGTGGCGGACGCGGTGGTGCGGCACGCGAAGACGCGGCCCGGGCTGTCGCTGGGGGTGGGCACCTTCAACCTGCGGCAGCAGCTCGCCATCCAGGACGAGCTGGAGGCCCGCCGCCGCGCCGACCCCTCGCTGGAGCCGTTCTTCTCGCGGGAGGGGGCCGAGCCGTTCTTCGTCAAGAACCTGGAGAACATCCAGGGCGACGAGCGCGACGTGGTCTTCCTGAGCGTCACCTACGCCCGCGACGCGGCGGGGGTGCTGCGCTACAACTTCGGTCCGCTGAACGGAGAGAACGGCTGGCGGCGCCTGAACGTGCTCACCACGCGCGCCCGGCGGGCCATGCGGGTGTTCTCGTCCATGCGCGGCGACGAGATCAACCCCACGCAGGCCGCCTCGCAGGGGCCGCGGCTCCTGCGCGAGTTCCTCCTGTACGCGGAGTACGGCCGCCTGGACGGGGGCGCCGCCCCGACCGGCGCCGGGGAAGGCTCGCCCTTCGAGCGCGAGGTGCAGGAGGAGCTGGCCGCGCGCGGGGTGAGCCTCGACCCGCAGGTGGGCGTGGCGGGCTACCGCATCGACTTCGGCGTGCGGGACGACGAGCTGTCCGGCCGCTACGTCTGCGGGATCGAGTGCGACGGCGTGGCCTACCACGCCTCCGAGACGGCGCGCGACCGCGACCGCCTGCGGCAGCAGGTGCTGGAGCGCCGCGGCTGGACCATCCACCGCCTCTGGTCCACCGACTGGTTCAAGGACCGCGAGGGGCAGGTCGCCCGCCTGCTGGAGCTGATCGAGCAGTCGCGGCGGGAGGCGCGCGAGGCGGCGGCCCGCGAGCAGCCGGGCGAGCCCGAGGAGGAGACGGTGCGGCCGGTGGAGGCGCCCGCCGCGCCGGACGCCGACGCGTCGGCCGGGGAGCCGGAGCCCGGGGAGGAAACCGCCGTCCCCGCGGCGGCGCAGGCGCGGCCGTACACCTTCGCCCCGGCGGGCGCGGTGCACCCCGGCGACTTCGGCGCGGCCCCCGCGTCGGAGGTGGGGCGCGCGGTGGCGGAGGTGGTCGCGGTGGAGGCGCCGCTGCACCTGGCCGACCTGGCGGCCCGGGTGGTCGCGCGCTGGGGGAGCGAGCGCGTGGGGCCCCGGATGATGCAGCGGGTGCGCGAGGTGGCGGAGGCGCTGGCGCAGCGGGGGCGGATCGTCCTCCGCGGCGAGTTCGTGCACGCGGCGGGGGCGGGGGAGGCGCCGGTCCGCTCCCGCGCCGGCACGAAGATCCCCGCCGAGCGGATCGCGCCGGAGGAGTACCGCGCCGCGGTGCTCGCCGTGCTCCGCACGGGCGACGGGCTGGACCGGAAGACGCTGACCGCGAGCGTGCGCCGGCTCTTCGGCTTCGGCCGCACGGGGGCCACGCTGGAGGCGGCCATCGGCTCGGCGATCGACGCCCTGCTCGCCGAGGAGACGCTGGGCGAGGGGAGCACCGGGATCCGCGTGCGCGAGTAGAGCCTGGGTGGCGGCACGGTCCGAGCTTCAGACCGGACCTCAGGCGCGACGGGGCGCGGGGGCGGCCGATCGGATCTCGGCCG
>DATABU010000660.1:0-4989 GCA_036259415.1 Longimicrobiaceae bacterium | reverse complement strand
CATCGACCCCGTGCTCTTCTTCTCCGCCCACCCGGCGGCGGCGGCCCGGTTCGCCGAGCGGATCGTCTCGCTGTGATGCCGGGTCCGGGGTCGAGCGGGGTTGGACGGCGGGTTCGGGCGTGCCCCTCGCTGGCCCTACGGAGCCGCAGCCCGACCCGAGCGCCAGCGAGGGGCACGCCCAACCAGGCCGTTCACCCCCGCTCCCGGCAGCACAGGGAGACGATCCGCTCGGCGAACCGGGCCGCCGCCGCCGGGTGGGCGGAGAAGAAGAGCACGGGGTCGATGCACTCCAGCTCCATGAGCAGGAACCGTCCGCCGACCGCCACGCCGTCCACCCGCGCGTAGGTGGGAGGGTGCGGCAGGACCTCCAGCACGCGTGCGGCGGCATGCACCAGGGCGCGCGGCGGGTCCTCCGGCCGGCTCGACCCGCCGTGCTCCACCTGGACGCGGAAGTCGCCGGGCTTCGGGCGCTTGCGGACGGCGTGGCTGAACTCGTCGCCGAAGAACACCAGCGACCACTCGCCCCCGGAGACGATCTCGGGGAGGTAGCGCTGCACCAGGACGTCGCCCCGCTCCCGCAGGCGCCGGAACCGGGCCTCGTGGCCGGCGGCATCGTCGCGGCGCACGCGCCACGTCTCGTACGCGCTGAGGGAGACCGCCGGCTTCACCACCCCCTCCTCCCACCCGGCGGAGTCGAGGTGCTCCCGCAGGGTCCGCTCGTCTCCGCCCCGCACCCGGGCGGTCGGGACCACGGGGATCCCCCGCGCCTCCAGCTCCAGGAGGTAGCCCTTGTGCAGGTTCCAGCGCACCAGGCCGGGCGGGTTGACGAGCGGCGTCCCCCGCTCCTCGAGCGCGGAGATCCAGGCCCGGAACGCGTCCTCCCGGAGGTGGTAGTCCCAGCAGGAGCGGATCACGACGGCGCGCACGCCGTCCGGGGCGGCGGCGCCGGGGCGGCTCCAGACCAGCGGCTCCACCCCGACCCCGCGCTCGCGCAGCGCCTCCGCGGCGATGCGGTCGTCACCGGTGAGCGCGGGGTGCTCCTCGGAGGTGGCGAACAGGACGGTCGTCACGCGGTTCATCTCCCTGTGCGCGCGGGACGCCGGACGCATCCCGGGACGGACTGCCGTGGAGGAGGCGGCGGATCGGCCGCCGCGCAGGTGCGATCGCGGGCGGAGTCGCGGAGCGGTCGCGCGGAGGGGACGACGTGCCGTTCGCGGCGCGCCCGCATCAGCGACCCCGGTACGCGGGGCGGGTCTTCCCGAGGAACGCCCGGGTCCCTTCGCGGCAGTCCTCCGTCGCGGCCCGCAGCTCCCCGGGGCTCGCCACGCGGTTGACCGGCCCGATCCTCAGCGCCTCGTCCGCCTCGATCGTCTCGCCGGTGAGCAGCATCTCCGCGGCGCGTCCGCCACCCACGGGCCGCGGGAGCCGCGTGGTCCCGCCCCGGCCGGTTCAGCGTGACCCGGGCGCCCTCCTCCGAATACAGCACAAGCTCCGGGCTCGTCACCGTCGCGTCCAGGTGAAGGTCGTGGGAAAGGGAAGGTTGCTTGGGCGTTCGGTAGATATTATGATCGTCATACGAAACCGTCAAGAACGAGCGCCGCGGAGGAGCCCCCCATGCACACGGCCACCCCCGTGGACGAGACCGCCGTGGCGGCGGACGGCCGGACGCTCGCCTGCCGCTACTTCCTCCCCGCGGGCGAGCCGGCGGGGGCGGCGCTGATCGTCCCCGCCATGGGTACGTCCCAGGGCTTCTACGCGGCGCTGGCGGGGTGGCTCGCGGGGCAGGGGATCCTCGCCGCGACCTTCGACTACCGCGGCACCGGCCGGTCGCGCCCGCCCCGGCTCCGCGGCTACCGGGCGGACCTCTTCGACTGGGCGCGGCTCGACTGCGCGGCCATGCTGGACGCGCTCGCCCCGCGGGCGCCCGGGAAGCCGCTCTACTGGATCGGCCACAGCCTGGGCGGGCAGATCCTCCCCTTCGTGCCGGACCCGGACCGGATCACCGGCGCCGTGACCGTGGCCACCGGGAGCGGGTACTGGCGCGAGAACGCCCCGGCGCTGCGGCGGCGGGTCTGGTGGCTCTGGTACGTGGTGGTCCCGCTCTCCATCCCGGTCGCGGGCTACTTCCCGGGAGGGAGGCTGCGCAAGGTGGGGGACCTCCCGGCGGGGGTGATGCGGCAGTGGCGCCGCTGGTGCCTGGACCCGGACTACGCCGCCGGCGCGGAGGGCGAGGCGGTCCGGGCGGAGTACGCGGCGGTGCGCGTCCCCATCGTCTCGCTCTCCTTCACGGACGACGAGCTGATGTCGGCGCGGAACACGGAGGCGCTGCACGCGCTGTACACCGGCGCGCCGGTGGTGATGAGGCGGATCGCGCCCGCGGACGCCGGGGTGCGCCGCATCGGCCACTTCGGCTTCTTCCGGGCCGGGCAGGGGGAGGCCCTGTGGCGGGACCACCTCCTCCCCGCGCTCCGCGACCTGTCGCCCCCCGGAGAGGGGGTGCGGCGCTGAGGGTGCCGGCCGGGGCCGGCACCCGCGGCCTCAGTGCGGCACGTGGGGGCCGGTGATCACCTGGAGCGCGGACGCCACGCAGCGGAGCTGGTCCTCGGTCAGGCGGCCGGTGAAGTGCTCCCGGATCCCGCGCAGGTGGGTGCGCGCCGCCCCCCGCAGCCGCTCGCGCCCCTCCGGGGTCAGCTCGGCGTGGACCACCCGGGCGTCCGCGTCGTCTCGCTGCCGCCGCACCAGGCCCTGCCGCTCCAGGCGGTCCACGGCGCGCGTCAGCGCGCTCGCCGAGATCATCACCCGCTCCGCCAGGTCGCTCATGCGCAGGCGGCGATCCGCGGCGCGGCGCAGCCGCAGCAGGACGTCGTAGTCGCTCATGCCGAGGCCGTGCTCGGCGGCGAGCTCGGCGTCCAGCCTCCCCACGATCTCGTGGTGGGCGTGCAGCAGCGCCTGCCACGCCTCCATCTCCAGGTCGCTCGGCTTCGTGCGCATGCCGCACGTTACAACCAGGTACTTGCATACGCAAGCGTCAAGGATTATAGTTGCAAATAGAAATGTTGCACACGCAAACAACGGTGCGTGGCGAACCCCGTCAACCCGGCCACAGGGAGGGTCTCATGGTCACCTCGTCTTCCTTCTCGTCCACGACGGAGCGGGACCCGCTCCGCGTCCTGGCCATCGCCGGGAGCCTGCGCAGGGGCTCGTACAACCGGCTGCTGCTGGAGGCGGCGGCGGAGCTGGCGCCGGACGGTATCCGGGTGGAGGTGTTCGACGAACTGGCCTCCATCCCGCTCTTCGACGAGGACCTGGAGGCGGCAACTGGGGGCGGCCCCGCGGCGGTGGCCGCGCTCCGCGAGCGCGTGGCGCTCGCCGACGGGCTGCTGATCGCCACGCCGGAGTACAACCACTCCATGCCCGGCGTGCTGAAGAACGTGCTCGACTGGCTCTCGCGCGGCGACGAGCCGGTCCTCGCCGGGAAGCCGGCCGCCGTCGTCGGCGTCACGGGGGGGCAGTGGGGCACCCGGCTGGCGCAGGCCGCCGTCCGCCAGGTGCTCTACTCCACCGGGTCGCCGGTGCTGCCGGCGCCGGCGGTGTTCGTGCGCGGAGCCGGAGAGCGCTTCGACGCGGCGGGCCGGCTGACCGACGGGCCCACGCGGGCCGCCCTGGAGCGTCTCCTGGACGCGTTCGGGGAGTGGATCCGGCGGGTGGCGCCCCGCGAGGCGGGGGTCCGCTGAGCGTGGGCGCGGGCGCCGCCGGCCGCTGGGCGAAGCT
Organism: Longimicrobiaceae bacterium; assembly: GCA_036259415.1. Taxonomy (GTDB): domain Bacteria; phylum Gemmatimonadota; class Gemmatimonadetes; order Longimicrobiales; family Longimicrobiaceae; genus JAFAYN01. Next base: position 1,218 of record DATABU010000660.1, on the reverse strand, counting down.
CCTGGGGGGGCTCTTCCTCTACGCCCTGGCCGTGGCCCTGATGGTCGAGGGAGGGCTGGGGCTCGGGCCCTGGGACGCGTTCCACCTGGGGCTGGCCCGCGCCGCGGGGGCGAGCGTGGGCGCAGCGAACGTGGCGGTGGGAGTGGCGGTCGTCGCCGGGACGTGGCGGCTGGGGGTGCGGCCCGGGCCGGGCACTCTCGCCAACATGGTGCTGATCGGCGTCTTCATCGACCTGCTCCTCCCCGTGCTCCCGCCGGCGGACGGCCGGACGGCCTGGCTCTACCACGCGGCGGGGATCGTGCTCACGGGGCTGGCGACGGGGCTGTACATCGCGCCCGGGCTGGGGAAGGGTCCGCGGGACGGGCTGATGCTGGGGGTGAGCGCCGCGACCGGGATCCCGGCGGGGCGCGTCCGCACGGGGATCGAGGCCGCCGTGCTCGCGCTGGGGTGGGCGATGGGGGGCACCATCGGCGTGGGGACGGTGCTCTTCGCCCTGGCGATCGGCCCCGTGACGCAGTGGGGGCTGCGGGCGTTCGGGGTGCCGGACGGGGGGCGGCCCCATCCGGCGCGGAGGAGCGCCGCCCGGCGTCACTCCCCGCAGCCCGCGCATCCGCCGGCGCCGCACCCGCCGTGGGACTCGTAGTCCACGACGGCGCCGCGGGCGTCGAGCTCCACCCGGCAGCAGTCCAGGAGCTTCTCCTGCAGCATCCGCCGGGCGCGCTGCACGCGCGACTTCGCTCCCGAGAGCGAGAGGTTCAGCCGGTCCGCGGTCTCCCGCTGCGTGAGCCCCTGCACCTCGGAGAGCAGGACCGCCTCGCGGTAGCGCTCCGGGAGGGCTTCCACCAGCGGCCGCAGGCACCCGGCCAGCTCCCGGCGCGCGGCCAGGCTCCCCTCCGTCTCCGGCGCGGCGAGGTCGGCGGGGAGCTCCCCCGAGGGCCGGCGGGCGCGGTAGTGGTCGATGACCGCGTTGCGGGTGATCTGGTAGAGCCACTGCTCGAACTTCCGGCCGTCGCGCAGGGAGTCGCGCTTCCGGTAGGCGCGCACCAGGACGTCGTGCACCACGTCCTCCGCGGTGTCCGGGTCCTCCACGCGGCGGACCACGAAGCGGAACAGCTGCTCGCGGTAGCCCTGCCAGAGCGACTCTTCCTGCTGGACGGCTGCCATCGGTGCCGTGGGGATCGGGTGGAGGGCGCCGCGGGGCCGGCGGCCGCTCGCGGC
>DATABU010000659.1:0-11760 GCA_036259415.1 Longimicrobiaceae bacterium | reverse complement strand
GGGTCTCGCCGCTTCGCGCTCGCATCCCTCACGCAGGCGCCCTGCCGGAAGCAGGTGTCGCAGTTCTCCCCCTCCCCCTTGCGGGGAGGGGGCCGGGGGGAGGGGGTTCCCCGCGCCGCATGACCGGCTTCCACACCGCGGCGGTGGTGGGGCTGGGGCTGGTGGGAGGGTCGCTGGCGCGCGACCTGGCGGAGCGGGGCGTGCGGGTGCTGGGGCACGACCGCGACCCGGAGAGCGTGCGGGCGGCGCTCCGCGACGGGGCGGTGCACGCGGCGCTGGGGCCGGGGCTCCAGGGCGTCGAGGAGGCGGAGCTGGTGGTGCTCGCGGTGCCGGTCACGGCGGCGCCGGCGGTGCTGGAGGCGCTCGCGCCGCGGATCCGCTCGGCGCGGCTGGTGACGGACGTGGGGAGCACCAAGCGGAGCGTCTGCGACGCGGCCGAGGCGCTGGGGCTGGGCGAGCGCTTCGTCGGGTCGCACCCCATGGCGGGCTCGCACCTCTCCGGGTGGGAAGCGTCGCGCCCCGGCCTGTTCGCCGGGGCGCGCGTGTACCTGTGCCCCACGGCGAGCACGGCGGCGCCGGCGCTGGAGCTCGCGCGGGAGCTGTGGGCCGGCGTGGGCGCACTTCCCGAGACCGCCGACGCCGCGGAGCACGACCGGCTCCTGGCGAGCACCAGCCACCTCCCCGACCTGGCCTCCGCGGCGCTGGCCCGCACCCTCGCCGCGGGCGGCGTGCACCGCTCGCTGCTGGGGCGAGGCGGGCGCGACGTCACCCGCCTCGCCGGCGGCTCGCCCGAGATGTGGACCGCCATCGCGCTGGACAACGCCGCCCCGCTCGCGGAGGCGGTCGAGGCCATGCGCGCCCACCTGGACGACCTCCGCGCCGCCCTCCTCCGCGGCGACGCCGACGCCCTCCACGAGTTCTTCGCCGCCGCCCGAGAGTGGTGGCGCCAGGACCCCGCGTAGCAGCACACGGAGACCATTCGCAGTCGTCGGCTCAGATACGGCCAGGAAGGACCGATCGCCCGCAATGTGCAATATATTTCCAGACATTAGTTGACAAAGTTTCCCTTAACGGTGATGTTCATCCTGCCGTGACGGTCGGGCTCTCACCCTTCCCGCCTGCCATTTCCCTACCATGCACTCGTCCCCGGGACAAGAATGAGAGCGTTCGTACGAACGGCCGCAGCGCTGGTGCTGGCCGCCGGCCTGGCCGCATGCTCCGACGGACCCCTCGCCCCGTCGCCGAACGCCATTCCCACCGCCGGGCAATCGAATTCCGGCGGGATCGCCGAGCTGCCGGGCGGCATCCCCGGGGACACCATCACGGCCGGCGAGGGTGAGTGCTCGCTGGTCTTCAACCGGCAGACGGACACCTGGGACTCCGAGTGCCCGGGCATCTCCGGAGGGACCACCCTTCCACCCGCGCCTCCGCCTCCCCCGCCGCCCTCCACCTTCCCGCCCCCCGAGCCGCTTCCCGAGATCGGGGGCGGTGGGACCGCGGAACCGGGATCGCAGGACGGCATCAACCCGCTCTGCGCGGGTGCCCTGGTCTACGCGGCAAAGCTGCAGGCCGACCAGGCGGCTGCTCAGGACGCCTACATGCAGGCATACCAGGCGTATGCAGCGAAGCACGCCGAGTACGTGGCCTGGGACACACAAGCCAAGGGGGACGGCATATACACGTTGAGCGAGCAGATGAGGCTGATCGAGCTGGGTGACCAGCTGCATGCGCTGCAGTTGCAGATGAACGCAGCGAAAGAGGCAGCCGACGAGGCGGCGAGAGCCGCGATCGCCGGAGCGCTCTTCGCGGGAGCCATGTGCGCACTGTGAACACCCCGTCGCTCAACGTCGTTCTTGCCGTGGGGGTGGTGGTGCTCGGCGGCGTTGCATTCTACGCGGCCGGCCGGGTCGCCAGGGCCGCGCGGCGGCGGCGGCCGTGGCACGAGATCACGGCGCGAGCTCTCCAGCTCACGGCCGTGAGCCTCCTCCTGTACAGCTTCGGCAGCGACCTCGTGACGGGGGAGACGTCCGCCCGTCCGGTGGCGGTATACGTCGCAATGGGACTGTTCGCTCTCGTGGTCCTCTACGAGACCGTGACGTACGCTCGCAGGCGGCGATGACCGCCCGGGGGTCTGCCCCACCGGGGCGCCGACACCATGTGACGGAGAACACGAGATGATACGCAGCATCCTGTTTTTGCTCGCCCTTGTCTCCCTGGGCCGACCCCTCGCCGCCCAGGAGCCGACCCCCGGACAGCTGCAGGCGGCGGAGCACCTCGTGGAGGTGATGCAGGTGGAGCGCACGTGGGCTCCCACGCAGGAGCTGACGGTACGCGGGCTGTACGGGACGGCCGCCGACACCAGCCGTTTCGCAGCGGAGTCCAGGGCGCGTCTGCGGGAGATGTTCGCGACCCGGTTCAGCTGGGAGGCCGTGCGCCCCGAGTACATCCGGATGTATGCGAGCCTGTACACCGAAGACGAGCTCCGGCAGCTCACCGCGTTCTACGAGAGCCCCGTCGGGCGGAAGAGCCTCCGGATCGCTCCCGAATTCACCGCGAGGACATTGGAGATGGTCCGGCGGCTGATGGCGCAGGACGCCCCGTAGGGGCAGGCTCCCGGCACGGGGGCACCGGGAGGCGGTACGGGGGCGCCGGGCGTGGGCGCCCCCGTTCGCATTCCCGGCTCCCGGAACGCAGATGCCCCGTTGACACCCGCGCCGCCCGCGGGCATGTTCGCCTCGCCGACTCTCCCAGCCGAGCGAGGTGCGCGTGTTCCCGGTAGACCGCCTGATCCTGATCGGTGCCCTCCTCCTGCTGGTGGGCGTCGCCTCCAGCAAGGTCTCCTCCCGGTTCGGGGTCCCCGTGCTGGTCCTCTTCCTCGCCGTGGGGATGCTGGCGGGGTCCGACGGGCCGGGCGGGATCGCCTTCGAGAACTACCAGCTGGCGCACGGCGTGGGGACGCTGGCGCTGGCCGTCATCCTCTTCGACGGGGGGCTGCGCACCTCGCTGGCCTCGCTGCGGCTGGCGTGGCGGCCGGCGCTGGCGCTGGCCAGCGGCGGCGTGCTGGTGTGCGCCCTGCTCACCGGGGCGGCGGCGGCGTGGATACTGGGGCTCCCCCTGCTGGTGGGGGTGCTGCTGGGGAGCATCGTGGGCTCCACGGACGCGGCGGCGGTGTTCTCGGTGCTGCGCGGGCAGGGGCTGAACCTGCGCAGGCGGCTCTCCGCCACGCTGGAGATCGAGAGCGGCTCCAACGACCCCATGGCGGTGTTCCTCACCGTGGGGATCCTGGAGGTGCTCCTCGGCCGGCTGGAGCCGGGGCCGGAGATCCTCGTCTTCCTGCTGCGCCAGGCCGGGCTCGGGGCGGCGGCGGGGCTGCTGGTCGGGTGGGCCGCGGTCCGCCTGGTGAACCGCATCAACCTGAGCGCCGCGGGGCTCTACCCGGTCTTCGTGGGCGGCTTCGGGCTGCTGGCGTACGGGGCGGCGGCTTCGCTGGGGGGGAGCGGCTTCCTCGCCGTGTACCTGGCGGGGATCGTGGTGGGGAACCGGCGGGTGGTGTTCCAGCGCGGCGTCCTGCTCTTCCACGACGGGGTGGCCTGGCTGGCGCAGATCTCCATGTTCGTGCTCCTGGGGCTGCTCAGCTTCCCCGGGCGCCTCCTGGAGGTGGCCGGAGAGGGGCTGCTGATCGCCGCCGTGCTCCTGTTCGTGGCGCGGCCGCTGGCGGTGGCCGTCTCGCTGGCCCCCTTCCGCTTCGCCGCGCGCGAGGTGGCCTTCGTGGCCTGGGCCGGGCTGCGCGGGGCCGTGCCCATCATCCTGGCGACCTATCCCCTCCTCCTGGGGCTCCCCGGGAGCGAGCTCATCTTCGACGTGGTCTTCTTCGTCGTGATCGCCTCGGTGGTGGTCCAGGGGCTCACCCTCCCCGCCCTGGCGGGGAAGCTGGGGCTGCAGGTCCCCACCGAGCCCGGGCCCCCGGTGACGCTGGAGATCACCTCGCTGCGCGACGTGGACGGCGACATCGTGGAGTACTCCGTCCGGGAGGACTCCCGGGCCGCCGGCCGGCGCCTGCGCGACCTGGCCCTCCCCGACGGCGCGGTGGTCGCGCTCGTCGCCCGCGAGCAGCAGATCGTCCCCCCGCGCGGCTCCACCCCCATCCTCGCCGGCGACCACGTCTTCCTGGTGCTACGCCCCGAGGTGCGCGCCCTGGTGGACCGCGTGTTCGCCTCCGGCGGGGAGCCGCTCCCGGTCATGCCCGAGGAGGTGGAGTTCCCCCTGCTGGGGAGCGCCACCGTTGGCGACCTGGAGGAGTTCTACGGCATGGCGCTGGACGCCCCCGCGGAGTGGACGCTGGACCGCGCGTTGCGGGAGCGGCTGGGCGAGGGAGAGATCCGCCCCGGCGCCCGCGCCGAGTACGGGGCGGTCACCCTGGTCGTCCGCGAGGTCTCCGGCGAGGGGCGGGTGGAGCGGGTGGGCTTCGCGATCCATCCCGCCGCCCCGGAGCCCGGAGAGGCATCCATCCAACCCGAGGCACCGCCCGGCCCATGAAGTTCATCCCGGCGCAGCTCGCCTTCTTCCTCCAGAGCCACACCGCGCGGCGCAACCTGCGGCTGCTGGCGCGCTACGTCGGCTTCCTGCTGGCGATGGTGCTGGCCTACAGCGTCGCCTTCCACTTCCTGATGGGGGCGGAGGGGCAGGAGCACTCCTGGATCACGGGGTTCTACTGGACGCTCACGGTGATGTCCACCCTGGGCTTCGGGGACATCACCTTCCAGAGCGACGCCGGGCGCCTGTTCTCCATGGTGGTGCTCGTCTCCGGGGTGGTGTTCCTGCTGGTGGTGCTCCCCTTCACCTTCATCCAGTTCTTCTACGCCCCCTGGCTGGAGGCGCAGTCGGTGCGCCGGGCGCCGCGCCAGGCGCCGGAGGGCACGCGGGGCCACGTGATCGTCACCCACTACGACCCGGTGGCCATCTCGCTGGTGCAGCGGCTGGAGTACCACGGCCGCCCGTACTGGGTGCTGGAGCCCGACGTGAAGCGCGCGCTGGACCTGCACGACGCGGGGGTGCGGGTGATGGTGGGCGAGCGCGACAAGGTGGAGACGTACGGCGCCGCGCGCATCGCGGACGCCGTGCTGGTGGTGTCGACCGGCGACGACTACGAGAACACCAACATCGCCTTCACCGCCCGCGAGGCGGGCCCGCGCGTCCCCATCGTCTCGCTGGCCCGCGCCACCGACTCGGTGGACATCCTGGAGCTGGCCGGCTCGTCGCACGTCCTGCACCTACCGGAGATGCTCGGCCGGTCGCTGGCGCGGCGCACCCTGGGCGGCGAGTCGCGGGTGAGCGTCGTCGGCCGCTTCGGCGAGCTGGTGATCGCCGAGGCGCCGGCCACGGGGACGCCGCTGGTGGGACGGACGCTGCGCGACGGCCGGCTCCGCCAGGCCACGGGGCTCACCGTGGTGGGACTGTGGGAGCGGGGGAACTTCGGGGTCCCCGGGCCGGACACCCCCATCGAGAGCTCCACCGTGCTGGTGCTCGCCGGGTCGGAGGAGCAGCTCGCCCGCTTCGAAGAGCTGACCGTGATCTACAACCGCCCGGAGGCGCCGGTGCTGGTGCTGGGCGGCGGGCGGGTGGGGCGCGCGGTCGCCCGCGCCCTGCGGGAGCGCGGCGTCCCCCACCGCATCGTGGAGAAGGACCCCGGCCGGATCCGCGACCCCGAGACGTACGTGCTGGGCTCCGCCGCCGACCTGGAGTGCCTGGAGCACGCGGGGATCCGCGAGGCGGGCGCCGTGGTGGTCACCACCAACGACGACGCCACCAACATCTACCTGACCATCTACTGCCGCCGGCTGCGCCCCGACGTCCAGGTGGTCAGCCGCGCCACGCTGGAGCGCAACGTCTCCACCCTGCACCGGGCGGGGGCGGACTTCGTGATGTCGTACGCCTCCATGGGCGCCAACGCGGTGTTCAACGTCCTGGAGAAGGACGACGTGGTGATGCTGGCCGAGGGGCTGGACGTGTTCCGCTACCCCGTGCCCCCGGGGCTGGCCGGGCGCCGGCTGGCCGACACCCGCATCCGCGAGACGACGGGGTGCAGCGTGGTGGCGGTGCAGAACCCGGACGGGACCTCCATCAACCCGCCCGCGGAGCACGTGCTCCCGGTCGAGGGCGAGCTGATCCTGGTGGGGACCCCCGAGGCGGAGCGCGACTTCGTGCGCAGGTTCGGGACTTGACCGACCTCCCGGTCCTCCGCGACCTGGGGGTCATCCTCCTGGCGGCGCTCGCCTGCGCGCTGCTGGCGCGCCGGGCCCGGACGCCCACCATCGTCGCCTACCTCGTAGCGGGGCTGGTGCTCGGCCCCGGGCTGCACCTGGTGGACGCCTCCGAGCCGGTGGACCTGATGTCGGAGGTGGGGATCGTCCTCCTCCTCTTCCTGGTGGGGCTGGAGCTCAGCCTGGACAAGATCCGCGACGTGGGCCGGGTGGTCCTCTCCACCGCCGCGGCGCAGGTCGGCCTCACCGCGGCGGGAGGCTTCGGCCTCTCGCTGCTCCTGGGCTTCCCCCCCGTGGAGGCGCTCTTCCTGGCCGTGGCGCTGACCTTCAGCAGCACCGTGGTGGTGGTCAAGCTGCTGGACCAGAAGCACGAGTCCGACTCCCTGCACGGCCGCATCGCCGTGGGGATCCTGCTGGTGCAGGACGTGGTGGTGATCGTCGCCCTCACCCTGCTGGGCGGCCTGGACCCGGAGGGAGCGGGGGACCCGGCGGCGATGCTGCGGGGGCTGCTCGCCTCGCTGGGGGGGATGGGGGTGCTCGTGGCCGCGGCGCTCCTCGCCGCGCGCCGGCTCCTGCCGCGGGCCATGGGGTGGGCCGCGCGCTCCTTCGACGTGCTCTTCATCTGGAGCCTGTTCTGGTGCTTCCTCTTCGTCGCCGCGGCGGAGGCCATGCACCTGTCCGTGGAGATCGGCGCCTTCCTGGCGGGGATCAGCCTGGCGCAGCTCCCCTACGCCCACGAGCTGCGCCGTCGCGTGCACCCGCTGATGAACTTCTTCATCGCGGTGTTCTTCGTCTCGCTGGGCGCGCACATGGAGCTGGGGGCCGCGCTGGAGCACTGGGGCGCGGTGCTGGCGTTCTCCGTCTTCGTGGTGGCGGGGAAGTGGCTGGTCGTCACCGCCGCGCTCGCCCGCGCCGGGCAGGGCGAGGCGACGGCCTTCCGGGCCGGCGTCTCGCTCGCGCAGATCAGCGAGTTCTCCTTCATCTTCGCCTCGCTGGGGCTCGCCTCGGGGTACGTGGGCCGCCCGGTGCTCTCCATCCTGGGAGCGGTGGGACTGCTCACCATCGGCGGCTCGTCGTACCTGATCCTGGCCGACCGCCGGCTCCACGCCCTGGCCCGCCGCGCCGGCCTGCTGCGCCCCTTCCGCGCGCGGCCGGAGGCGGAGGACGCGGCCGGCTCGGAGCCGCGCGGCCACGTGGTGGTGGTGGGGATGAACGCGCTGGGCCGCCGCATCGTCCGCGGGCTGGCCGAGCGCGGCGAGGTGGTGGTGGCGGTGGACAGCGATCCCGCCAAGCTGGCGGGGCTCCCCGGCCGGCAGGTGCTGGGGAACGCGGAGCACCCCGCGGTGCTGGAGGAGGCCGGGCTCCCCCGGGCGAAGCTCCTGGTGTCGGCGCTGCAGATCGAGGACGCCAACAACCTGCTGGCCTTCCGCGGCCGGTCGGCGGGGGTGCCGACCAGCATCCACGCCTTCGACCAGGCGGTGGTGGAAGAGCTGCGGGAGATCGGCGCCGACCACCTCATCGTCTCCAAGAGCGCCGGCACGCACCGCCTGGGGCGGATCCTGCATCGGCTGGGGGTGACCCCCGGATGATCGGGCTCGCCGTCTTCCTCCTGGGCGCCGCGGCGGCGTACGGCGTCGCGCGCCGGCTGGGAGTCCCCACCACGCCCTTCCTGCTGCTGGCGGGGATCGTCCTCAACGTGCTGGACCTGGTCCCCCGGGCCATCCTCCAGGACTCGCTCGTCCTGGGGCTCACCTTCCTCCTCTTCGTCACCGGCATCGAGCTGAGCCCGCGGCGGGTGCGCGCGCAGCGGAGGGCCGCGCTGCGGGTGGGGCTCTTCCAGTTCGGCGTGCTGGGAGCCGCCGGGGTGGGGCTGTCGCTGGCGCTGGGGCTGGACCCGCTCACCGCCGCCTACCTCGGGCTGGCGCTCACCGCCAGCTCCACGCTGGTGGTGGTGCGCCTCCTCCAGCGCCGCAAGCAGCTCTTCGAGCCCTTCGGGCGGCTGGTGGTGGGCGTCCTGCTCCTCCAGGACGTGCTGGTGATCCTGCTGGTCCCGCTGCTGACGCGGCTCCCCGAGGGGCCGGCCTCGGTGGCGTGGGGCGTCCTGGGGACCGCGGCGCTGGTGGCGCTGGCCTTCGCCTTCCAGAGGTGGGCGACCCCGCTGCTGGTCAGTCTCCAGCACGAGGAGGAGGTGCTCCTCCTGGCGGTGCTGTCGGTGCTGTTCGCCTTCGTGGGGCTGGCCGACGCGCTCGCGCTCCCGCTGGCGGCCGGCGCGTTCCTGGCCGGGGTGACGCTCTCTCCCTTCCCGGTGAGCGGGATGATCCGGGGGCAGCTCGCCCCGGTCGCCGAGTTCTTCACCGCCATCTTCTTCATCGCCCTGGGCGCCCTGCTCTCGGCCCCCGGCCCCGTCGTCCTGCTGCACGCCCTGGCGCTGGCCGCGCTGGTGGTGCTCGCCACCCCGCCCCTGGTCGTCTGGGTCGCCGAGCGCTCCGGGTTCGCCGCCCGCCCGGGGATCGAGAGCGGCCTGCTCCTCTCGCAGACCAGCGAGCTGTCGCTGGTGGTGGGGCTCCAGGGGCTGCTCCTGGCGCAGATCACCCCCGACGTCTTCACCACCCTGGCGCTGGTGACGGTGGCGACCATGGTGCTCACGCCCTTCCTCGCCACCGAGCCCGTGGTGCGGCGCCTGATGCGGCTCCACCCCCTCGCCCGCGCGGGGGAGGTGGCGCCGCCCAGCGGCCACGTGCTCCTGCTGGGGTGCGGCTCCGGGGGGATGCCGCTGCTGGAGACGCTGCTCGCGTTGGGCGAGGCGGTGGTGGTCGTGGACGACGACCCCGAGGTGGTGGAGCGCCTGCGCGAGGGCGAGGTCACCTGCATCCGGGGCGACGCCGCCGACCCGGAGGCGCTGCGCCAGGCGGGGGCGGGGCGGGCCAAGCTGATCAGCTCCACCGTCCGCCGCCCGCGCGACAACCGGCGGCTCCTGGAGACCGTGGAGGACGTCCCCGTGCTGGTCCGCGTCTTCGACGACGACGAGGCGGCCTGGGTGGCGGAGCTGGGGGGGATCCCGGTGATGTACTCCGAGGCCGCCGCGGAGGAGTTCCTGCGCTGGTTCGACCGCCTGCCGGCGCCCGCCGGCGGCGGGGCGGCGAACCGCAACCCGTGACTTCGGGAGCCCTCCGCCGCATATTTGTGCCGCGACCGCCGCGCCCGGCAGGGGGCGGGGGCGGCCTACCTCACCCTGCATCCCGTTGCGCTTTTTGTCTTTCCCGCGCATCTTGACTCCCCAAAGGTGAACAGCTCCGCCCTGGTCACGGGAGCCACCGGTTTCGTGGGGAGCCACCTCGTAGAGAGATTGTCTTCCTCGGGCTGGCGGCTCCGCGCCCTCGTACGTCCCAGCAGCGACACGGCGCACCTGGAGCGGCACGGGGTGGAGCGGACCGTCGGCGACCTGGCCGACCCGGACGCCATCGCCCGCGGCGCCGCGGGAGTGGACACGGTCTTCCACCTGGCGGCGGTGACCGCCGCCCCCAGCGAGGAAGCCTACCTCCGCGCCAACGCGGAAGGGACGGCCGCGGTGGCGGAGGGGCTCCTCCGCGCGGAGCCGCGCCCGCGGCGGCTGGTGTACCTAAGCTCCTACGCGGCCTGCGGCCCCATGCGGGGGGGGCGGCCGAGGGGAGCGGGTGAAACGCCGCAGCCGCTGACGGGGTACGGAAGGAGCAAGCTGGAGGGGGAGCGGCGGATCCGCGCCCTGGAAGCCGGGGGGATCGAGACCACGGTCGTTCGCGCCCCCGCGGTGTACGGGCCGCGGGACCGTGCGCTCCTCACCTACTTCCGGATGGTGGAGCGGCGCCTGGCCCCCACCCCCGCGGGAGAGCGCCGGCTCCACCTGGTCTTCGCCCCGGACCTGGCGCGGGCGCTGGAGGGGGCGGCCGGGGCGCCCCCGGGGACCTACGCGGTCGCCGAGCCGGTGGCGCACACCATGGACGGCCTGGTGGACTCCATCTCCCGCGCCCTGGGGAAGCGCCCGCTCCGCGTCGCGCTCCCCGCCGTGCTGGTCCGGGCGGCGGCCGCTGCGACGGAGGGGATCGGCCGGGTGGCGGGTTTCACCCCGGCCTTCAACCGGGAGAAGGCGGAGGAGATGCTGGCGGAGGGGTGGGTCTGCGACCTGGCCGGCTCCGAGGCGCTCCTCCCGCCCGGCGAAGCGACGCCGCTGGACGAGGGCGTCCGACGCACGGCCCAGTGGTATCGAACCAACGGATGGCTTTGATGGCGACAAAACTGGACACGGTACGCAAGGCCGCGGACCTCTTCGACAAGTGCCGGCGCTTCACGGCGGCGCGGGAGATGATCGACCGCGGGCTGTACCCTTACTTCCAGCCGATCGAGAGCTCCGAGGACACCGAGGTGGTGATCCGCGGGCAGCGCAAGATCATGGTCGGCTCGAACAACTACCTGGGCCTCACGCACCACCCGTACGTGCTGGAGCGCGCGCGGGAGGCCCTGTACCGCTACGGGACGGGGTGCACCGGGAGCCGCTTCCTGAACGGCACGCTCGACCTGCACGAGGAGCTGGAGGACCGCCTGGCCCGCGTCATGGGGCAGGAGTCCGCGCTGGTCTTCAGCACCGGCTACCAGACCAACCTGGGGGTCATCTCCACGCTGGTGGGGCGCGGCAGCGTCGCCATCCAGGACAAGCTGAACCACGCCTCGTTGGTGGACGGCTCCCTGCTGGCCGGGGGGGAGATGCTGCGCTACCCGCACGCCGACATGGGCGCGCTGCGGCGCCAGCTGGAGGCCAACGCCGGCAAGGGCGTGCTGATCGTAACCGACGGGATCTTCTCCATGGAGGGCGACATCGCCCCGCTCCCGGCCATCGTCTCGCTGGCGGAGGAGTTCGGGGCGCGGGTGATGGTGGACGACGCCCACTCCGTGGGGGTGCTCGGCGAGCGCGGCGGGGGCACGGCCCAGCACTTCGCCCTGGAGGACCGGGTGGACCTGGCCATGGCCACCTTCTCCAAGTCGTTCGCCTCCATCGGCGGGGCCATCGCCGGCCCGGCCGACGTGATCCACTACCTGAAGCACCACGCCCGCACCCTGATCTTCAGCGCCAGCATGCCCCCCTCCGCGGTCGCGACGGTGCTGGCCTGCCTGGAGGTGATGGAGCGGGAGCCGGAGCGCCGCGCCCGCCTGTGGGAGAACGCGGCCTACCTCCGCGGCGGGCTGCAGGCGCTGGGCTTCGACACCGCCGAGTCGGAGACGCCCATCATCCCCGTCTCCACGGGGCACATGGAGCACACCTTCATCTTCTGGAAGGCGCTCTTCGACGCGGGCGTCTTCACCAACCCCGTCCTCCCCCCCGCCGTGCCGGAGAGCGCCTGCCGGCTGCGCACCTCGGTCATGGCCACCCACACTCCCGACCAGCTGGACCGGGTGCTGGAGGCGTTCGGCCGGGTGGGGCGGAACCTGGGCGTCGTCTCCTGAAGCCGTCCGTCCAGGAGGCGGCCGC
>DATABU010000658.1:0-3156 GCA_036259415.1 Longimicrobiaceae bacterium | reverse complement strand
CGAACACCGCCCAGCAGAGCTCGCTCGTGTCCCAGCGGGACCGGTACTGGATCCCGTCGAGGTCGGCGATCGCCGCGTGGGCCCGGCGAGCAAGGTCCCGGCAGCCGCCGTGGTCGGCGCCCGCCACGTCGTGCGCGCTCGCGCCGAAGGCGGCCAGGCCCTTCCCCTCCAGCCGGAGCATGCGAAGCGGCGCCGCCGGCGCGACCGACGAGCCGCCCCGCGCCGCCAGCTCCGCCCGGGGGATGAGCGGGACCTTCAGGCCGCGCACCAGCGTCTCCAGGATGGCGACGCCCAGGGAGGCGCCGAAGTAGCAGACGCCGTACTCCCCGTCCGGCGCGTCGAACCGGCCCCGCGGCGGCTGCCCGGCGCCCGGCCCGAACCAGACCGGCCCGAACCAGACCGGCCCGAGCTCCAGGGGATGCACGCGCCAGAGCACCTGCTCCACGGGGACCTCGACTACCGGCGGGTCCTCCGGCAGCGGAATGGGCATCAGGCCGCGACGTGCTCCCCGTAGGAGGCGAGCCGGCCCAGGACGTCGCGGAGGACGGCGGGGTCGTCCAGGCGCTCCAGCAGCACGCCGCCCGCCTCGCCCGGCGCGTCGTCCACCAGGATGGCGAGCAGGGCCCAGGGGTCGATGCCCGCCGCGGCCTTCGCCACCTCCGGCACCCCGGAGCGGACGTGGCCCCCATGCGCGAACTGGAGCGCGGGGAAGCCCCACTGCCCGCCCGGGAGCGGAGCCGCGAGCAGCCGGTGCCGCTCCACCCGCTGCTTGACCCCTGGCACGCTGATGCGGAGCACCGCCGCCGCCTCCGAGGAGGACATGAGCCCGCCGGCCAGCTCCGCGATCCGGCTCTTCGCCTCGGCGCCGCGGAGGAGGAGCTCCGCCCAGTCCCCCTCGGAGGCCGCCCGCGTCTCCGGCGTGGCGACCAGGATCTCCGCGACCGTCTCGGCGGGGGACTGCGCCTCCACGGCGCGGAGCACCTCCTCGTCGCTCATCCGCTCCAGCGAGCCCCGCAGCCAGCGCTCGACCCGGCCGAGGAGCGAGGCGCGGACGCCGGTGGGCCCCGGGAGGTACGCCGCGGCGGCCTCCTTGACCCGGGACCCGTCGGGAGCTTTCGACATCGTGGTCTCCGGTTGCGGTTGTGCGGATGTGGGCGATGGCGTACAAATGCAATGTACGCGGACGGTGCCGGCGGCGCAATGGGGACGGTGGGCTACTCCAGCGTGGCGCCCTGCGCGATCCAGCGGCCCAGCAGCGCGCGCTCCTCGGGGGTGATGAAGGTCCTGTTGGCGGGAGGCATGGTGCCGGTCTCCACGGCGCGGACGCGGATGCGCTCGGCGTGGGCGCGCACCTGCTCGGGGGTGTCGAACGCGACGCCGCCGGGGGCCACGCCGAAGGTCCGGTCCGCCGGGCTGGCGGAGTGGCACACGGCGCAGCGCTTCTGGATCACCGCGTCGGCGCGGGCGAAGGGGACGCGCTCGCCGGCGGCCGCGGCGGGGGACGTGCGGGCCGGTCGCGCGGTCAGCAGCGCCAGCGCCGCGATCGAGGCGGCGGCGGTCGCGGCCAGCGCCGGCTTCCAGCGGGGGAAGGTGAAGCGGACGTTGAGGAGGTGGCGCACAGCGGCGCCGGAGAGCACCAGCACGCCCAGCACGAGCCAGTTCGACCGGCCGCCGTACAGGGCGGGGAAGTGGCTGCTCAGCATCAGCGCCACCACCGGGAAGGTCATGTAGTTGTTGTGGATCGACCGCTCCTTGGCGCGCTTCGCCGGACCCGGGTCCGGCAGCCCGCCGCGCTCCACGGCGTCCACCAGCACCCGCTGCGAGGGCACGATGACGCGGAAGACGTTCCCCGCCATCAGCGTCCCGAGCATGGCCCCGACGTGCAGGAACGCGGCGCGCCCGCTCAGCAGGTGCGTGAGCGCGAACCCCACGCCCAGCACCAGGGCGAAGCCGGCGGCCGCGCCCGCGCCCCCCATGCGCGAGAGCAGCCGCCCCAGAGCCAGGTCGTAGGCCAGCCAGGCCGACACCAGGGTCCCCGCGGCGACCGCGACCGCGGTGGCGGGGGCGATGTCCGCCACGGCGGGGTCCACCAGCAGCGCGCCGCCCCCGGCGTAGTAGACCACCACCAGGAGCGCGGCGCCGGTGAGCCAGGTGGTGTACGCCTGCCACTTGAACCAGTGCAGCGGGCGGTCGCGGTCCCACCCGGCGAGGTCCTTCCGCAGGAGGTAGAAGCCGCCGCTGTGCAGCAGCCAGACCTCGCCCTGCACGCCCTCGCCGCCGCCCTTGGGGGGAAGCAGGTTGCGGTCGAGCCAGTTCCAGAGCAGCGAGTTGCCGATCCACATGATCGCCGCGACCACGTGGACCCACCGGAAGACCAGGTCCAGCAGCTCGCGCACGGCCGGCTCCACGGGTCAGCTCCCCCGGTAGGTGGAGTAGCCGAACGGGCTCAGCAGCAGCGGCACGTGGTAGTGCTCGCCCACTTCCCGCACCTGGAAGGCCACCGCGACCACCGGGTAGAACGACGCCACCCCCTGGCCGGCGAAGTAGCGCCCGGTGTCGAACACCAGCCGGTAGACGCCGGGCTGCAGCTCCGCGTCGGCGGGGAGCAGTTCGCGCAGGCGGCCCTCGGCGTCGGTCACGCCGCGGGCCAGGAGCTCCGCGCCCCGCTCCAGGCGCACCGCGATCCCGGCGGCGGGGCGCCCGCGCGCGGTGTCCAGCACGTGGGTGGTGATGGCGCTCATGGGGTCCCTCCGGGTTCGGCGAGCAGCTTCTCCAGCCGCAGGCGGGTGATCTTCCGCTGCTCCTCCGCGGCCGCGCGGAGCTCGGTCCGGGGATCGTTCGCCAGGCGCCGCTCCAGCAGCGCCAGCATCTCCTCCGCGGTCTTCCCCGTGGCGCAGACGACGTAGATGAAGCCGAAGCGCTCCTCGTAGGCCCGGTTCCCCGCCGCGAGCG
The DNA here is from genome assembly GCA_036259415.1 of Longimicrobiaceae bacterium. GTDB lineage: Bacteria > Gemmatimonadota > Gemmatimonadetes > Longimicrobiales > Longimicrobiaceae > JAFAYN01. The sequence goes on along the minus strand of DATABU010000658.1, from coordinate 204 downwards.
CCTGCTGCACGGCCTCCGCGGCGGAGCGCATCCCCGCCTGCTCGCCGGCGGACCAGGCCCGCTCGCGGCCGGTCTGCCCCGCCTCGGCCCGCGTCTCGCCGATGCGGGGGTGCGCGCGGAACGCCTCGCGCCAGTCGGCCTCTCCCAGCTCCCGCCAGACCGCGTCGGCGCGCTCCAGCAGCGCGGCCGGGTCGCGGAACGGCC
>DATABU010000657.1:0-5475 GCA_036259415.1 Longimicrobiaceae bacterium | reverse complement strand
CCCCCCCGGGGGGGGGGGGCGGCTCCCGTTTTCCGCGGCTGTGCCGCGTGGCTCAGCCGACGCGGACGACGTTCTCGGCGGCGGGGCCCTTCTGGCCCTGCACCATGTCGAACTCGACCTGCTCGCCCTCGGCCAGCGACTTGAAGCCGCTGCCCTGGATGGCGCTGTGGTGGACGAAGCAGTCCTTCTGCCCGTCCGCCGGCGTGATGAAGCCGAAGCCCTTGTCGTCGTTGAACCACTTCACGGTGCCGATGGTACGCATACCGAACTCCCTGTGTGTTACTGACCGTCGAGGTGCGGTATCTCCGTACTCAGCGACCGTCCGTAGTGCTGCGGGCAAGTCAGCCCCCCGCGTCGGGCGTTTCTCAGCAACAAAAAGGACCGGGGACAGTAGCATCCCAGGTCCGTTTCGCACTCTGGTGTCCGGGCTGGAGCCCGACCTTCGCTTGCTGAAGTACCCAATCTACACGATGGCGAGGCGCCTGTCAACCTCCGCGCCGAGGTGGGCAGCGGGTCAGTTCGATCGTGACCGTCGAAGGGTCCGGTATCACGCGTCGATCGGTCCGAGAGAGCACTGGCAATGGTACATCCCGAAGTTGGTGCAGCGCCCCTTCGCCAGCGGTCCGTACGCGTATACGCAGGAGTCGTTGCACATCTGCTCCTCCCATTGAGTGCAGCCGTATACCGCGGCCTGCACGGGCGACGCGAGCGCCTGCGTGCCTCCGAAGGCGAGCGCGCCGACGACCATCGCACCGAAGACCCTGCGGGCGAGTTCCGGGTGCACAGCATTCATGGTGTTTGCTCCGCATGGGGGAGATGAAGCGGCGGCCGACGCTCGCCGCACAGTTCGCGACTCGATCCAAGGTAACGTCGCAGGGCGGTCCAGCCAAGCTGAGTTCCCCATGTAATGCGCTGCTTCTTCGATCAGTGTATCTGGCCCGCCCGCCCGGAGCGCCGGGCGTGGTGCCGGTCGCCGCCGGGGCGGCAGCCGCGGGAGCGGGGCATGCCTATTGCATGCGGCACAAGTGGCAGTAACGGCAACGATTTAGAGCAGGCAACCATACATGGCTTACCGGGAGTTCACCGATCGGGAGGGGCGGCGCTGGAGGGCCTGGGACACGTATCCCATGAAGGCGAGCCTGACCGACCCGGAGTACCGCGAGGGCTGGCTCTGCTTCGAGTCGGAGGACGCGGGGAAGCGGCGCCTCGCACCGGTCCCGCGGCGCTGGGAGCACGAGCCCGAGGACCGGCTGGAGCTGCTCGCGAAGATGGCCGACGAGGTGGTCCCCACCCACGCGCCCCCCGACAGAGACGTAGGGCCTCCCCTCCCGCAGCCCGACTGACCCACCGCGCCACCAGCCCGCCGGCGCACGATGTTCCGTCATAAGGTTCATGACAGCAATGGTTTGCGCTGTGGGCGAGTGGCACGCCGCATGCCGTGTCACGTGGTATGCGAGCCATCTGCGAGGACATCAAGGCGCACGTGCACGAGGTCATGGCCGAGTGGGAACGGCTGGCGGCGTGCTCGCCGTGGGCCACGCTGTCGCCCGCCGACCGCGCGGGCGGGCTGCCGGAGGTGGTGGTGGGGCTGGTGGAAGCGGCGCTGTGCAGCGCGACCGACGTGGAGGCGCACCGGATGAAGGTGCGGGCCGCCGCCGAGCACGGCGAGTGCCGGAGGCGGCATGGGGTCGCGGAGGCCGTCATGTTCGAGGAGTACCACCTCCTGAGGCGGGCCCTCTGGAGCTACCTGACCCGGAAGTTCGGCGCCGGCGACCGCTCGGTGCAGGCCATCGGCCGAATCGACACCGCCATCACCCTGGCGACCGAGGCGTCGCTGTGGGGCTACAACCGCCCCGAGATCGAGGCGCTGGGGAAGTGGGAGGCGGGGCTGGAGCGGCTGGGGGCCTCGTCGCCGCTGCTCCGCCGCGCGGGGTGGGGGTGAGCGCCGGGGACGCCGCTCACCCCGCGTCCGGCGCCTTCGGCCGGCGGTCCGTCCCGGAGAGCGCCGCCACGGCGCGGCGGTGCATCTGCCCCGCCCGCTGCCGTGCGTCCCCCGCCGACAGGGCGATGGCGACGATGTCCTCCAGCGCCACCGTGAGGCGCCGGATCTCCGCCCGCTCCCCCTCGCCCGCGATCTCCGGTCCCGCGGCTTCGTCGGTCACGTGAGTGCTCCCGGCCGGTGTGGACGGAGTCCCCGTCCTCCCGCGCCCGTGTAGGATCCTCGAAAGTGCGGCGGCGGGTGCACGAAGCCTCCGCGCCCCATGGGCTCCGCGCGGCCTATCCGTCCCCGCCGCCGACGTACACGGCGAACAGCTCCTCCAGCGCCCGCGCGGGGTCGTCGCAGAGGCCGGCGTGCACCGGGCCGCTCTGGATCACGTCCGAGCGCGGCGCGGTGAGCCAGTGGAAGCGCTCCGAGGGCGGGGCCAGCGCCACCGGGCCCGCCGCCGGGTCGCCCTCGCAGACCGCCCGGAGCGACCGCAGGTAGCGGGCGAGCAGCTCCGCGTCCACCCCCGGCACCCGGGAGGCCAGCTCCGCGGGGTCGGCCACCACCCGCATCCCCAGGAAGTCGCGGGTGCGCACGTGCACCACCACCCCCACCGGCACGAACGCCCCCGAGAAGGGGTGCGGCACCACCCGCAGCACCGCGAAGCTGTACCCGTCCCAGCGCTCGGGCGTCACGGCGCGGCTCACCGGCGGGCGCGCAGCGGGCGCGGGGGCTCGTGCAGGCGCCGCTCGCGCGCCTCCGCCGCCTCGGCCACGAACGCCCGCGGGGCCCGGAAGCGCGTGGCGAGGTACTCCAGGTAGCGCGCCCGCGCCGCCGCCGGGGTGGGGAAGTCCGCCGCCAGCGCGGGGTCCTCCAGCAGGTCGTCCGGGAGGCGCTCCGTGGCCGCGGCCAGCACCTCCTCTCCCAGGAGGGGCGCCATCTCCGCGTCCGCCGCCTCCAGGTCGCCGGCCAGCGGCAGCAGCACGTGGTCGCGGACCAGGGGGAAGGGGGTGCGCGTGCGCGCCTCGTCCACCGCGGGCCAGTTGTGCTGCGCGTACAGCGCCGCGCCGTGGTCGATGAGCCAGGGGCGGCGGTCCCACACCAGCAGGTTGGGGTTGCGCGCGGTCCGGTCGGGGTTGGTGAGGAAGGCGTCCAGCCAGACCACCCGCGCCGCAAGCTCCGGCGTCACCAGGTCGCCCGCCGCCGCCGCGTCGAAGTTGAAGGCCCCGTCCAGGTAGCGCAGCCCCACGTTGGCGCCGTGGCTGCGGGCCAGCACGTCCTGGATCTCCGGGTCGGGCTCGGTGCGCCCGAAGCTGGGGAGCACCTCCACCAGCGCCAGGTCGGGCACCGGGAGCCCCGCGGCGCGGGCCAGCAGCCCCACCAGCAGCTCGGCCACCAGCGCCTTGGCGCCCTGGCCCGCACCCCGGAACTTCGCGACGAACAGGCCGCCGCCGTGTGTGTCCACCACCGCGGGGAGCGTCCCTCCCTCGCGGAGCGGCTGCACGTAGCGGGTCGCCACCAGGCGCGGCGGGTCGGGGACTGCGGCGGTCGCGGTCATCGCGGGACAAGGTAGCGCCCGCAGCCGCCGCGCGACACCGGCGCGGGGCTACTCGGGCGCGGTGCGGGGTGGCTCCTACAGGTGCTCCGCGGCGCTGCGCTGGGCGATGCGCAGCGCCCGCAGGCTGACGTTCAGGGCCTGCTGCACGAAGTTGCGCAGCAGCGACAGGGCGAGCTCCAGGTCCGCGTCCGGGACGTCCTCGGCGGCGGCGCGGGCGCACGTCTCCACCTCCTCCCACAGCGCCCGGTAGTCCTCGCGGAGGCCCTCCTCCGTCCACCCCAGCCGGAAGCGCTGCATGCCGTGCCGGTCGGCGATGGTGCGCTGGATGGCGCTCCCGTCCTTCATCAGGTCGGCCACGTCGTCCGGCGACTCCTCCAGGATGGCCAGGCACTGGACGGCGTCCGCCACGAAGGCCGCGAAGTGGTTGCGGAGCATGGAGTCGGGGAGCCGGTCCACGTGCTCCACCGGGGGGTCCCGGCGCAGGCGGTGCACCACCGCCTGGCAGACGGCGTCCACCTCGTCCAGCATGCGCATGCCGATCCCCGCGATCCCGCGGATGCGCGGGGGCGCTTCGGGCTCGGCCGCGGGGGCGGTCTCCCCGGTCTCCGCCTCGGCGGCCGGGAGCCAGAGGGTGAAGGTGGAGCCCTCGCCGGGCCGGCTGCGCACCGTCACGTCGCCGCCCATGAGCCGCGCCAGCCTGCGGCTGATGGTGAGCCCCAGCCCGGTGCCGCCCGCGCTGCGGGTGCGCCCCTCGTCCGCCTGCACGAAGGGCTCGAAGATGCGGTCGAGCTGGTCCGGCGCCACTCCGATGCCGTTGTCCTCCACCGCGAGGAACGCCCACGCCCGAGCCTGCGAGGCGAACACCTCGCCGTGCGGGTGCTCCGCGACGCCGCACCGCACCTGGACCCGTCCCCCCGGCCGGGTGAACTTGACGGCGTTGGAGACCAGGTTGGCGGCCACCTGCCGCACCCGGGCCGGGTCGCCCAGGTACGTTGCGTCCCCGTGCCCCTCGCACGCGTCGGCCAGCTCGATCCCCCGCGCCACGGCCTGCGGGCGCACCAGGTCCAGGGCGGCCAGCACGGCGTCGGCCAGTCGGGCGTGCTCCCGGTCCACCACCATCTCGCCGGCGTCCACCTTGGCCAGGTCCAGCACCTCGTTCACCAGCCCCATCAGGTGGCGGCCGCTCTCGCGGATGCGGGCGAGCTGCGCGTGCTGCGCCTCCGTGACCGGCCCGCTGAGCCCCAGGTCCAGCAGCTCGGCGTATCCCAGGATGGCGTTGATGGGGGTGCGGATCTCGTGGCTCATGCTCGCCAGGAAGGCGGACTTGGCGGTGTCCGCCTCCTCGGCGTCCAGCCGCGCCGCCTCGGCCGCCGTGCGGGCGAGCACCGCCTCGGCGCGGGCGCCCTCGGCGGCGTCCAGCCGCGCCGCGCCCTCGCGGGCGGCGCGGCGCGCCTCGGTGACGTCCACCCACACCGCCACCCACGCCACGGCCTCGCCGGCGGCGTCGCGCACCGACGCGGAGCTGAGCAGGCACACCCCCTCCGACCCGTCCGCGCGCCGGAAGGCGACCTCCTCCGCCTCCAGCGCGTCGCCGGCGCCCGGCGGGCGGGCCGGCTCGGACGGCAGGCCGGAGCGCCGCCGGCGCCGGAGCCAGAGGCGACGGGAAAGCGCCCGCCACGCCCGCACCAGGTCGGCGCAAAGGCCGGCGAGCGCCGGGTCGGCGGGGTCCCCGAACGGGCGGCGGGACCGCTCGGCCGCCTCTTCGAGCTCCTCGATCAGCTCGGCCCGCTTCTCGTCGCGCACCCGCCAGCGCAGCTCGTCGAGCGCGCCGGGCGGTAGCGTCACCGTCCGGCAATCGGCGCAGCGGCCGATCCAGACCTCGTGGAGCCGGCCGAAACGGACCCCGGCACCGACGCACTGCGGGCAGTCGGCG
>DATABU010000656.1:0-6629 GCA_036259415.1 Longimicrobiaceae bacterium | reverse complement strand
GGGGCGTCGCCGCGGCGGCTGAACCCCCGCTTGGCGAGCTCCGGGTGGACGCTGCGCTCCACGCGCGAGGGGTCCACCCGGTAGAGGGCGTCCACGTAGTCGTACACGGCCGCCTCGATGGCGGCGCGCTCCCGTTGCTCCAGGACGCCCGCGGCGGTGAGCAGCGCCCCCAGCGGGAGCATGGCGGCGAGGGCGAGTCTTCGCATGGGACCCGGAGGTGCGGGTGGACGGGGATGGAAACGGATGTCGAAAGCAAGCTGGGCGCCCCCGGGCGGGGCGCCTACGCTGCCGCGGCGGACCGTGGGCCGCGCGCGACGAGGCGTGCGCGGCGGGCGGCGGACGGCTGCGCCTCAGCGGTGCGGCGGCGGCTCGCCGGTCATCCCGTTCTCCCGCAGGAAGTCGAGCAGCGCCGCCACCCCCGCCGGGGCGGCGCGCGGGAAGCTCCAGTAGGCGACCTCCTCCCCCCCTACCGCCAGGGCGCGCGCCTCGCCCCCGAGCGCCAGGTCGTGGTCCGCCCCGGGGACGGTCTCCACCCGGGCGCGGGGGTTCAGCCGCCGCAGCAGCTCCACGTTCTCCTCCGCGGGGACCACCTCGTCGGCGCCGCCGTAGAGGGCGAGGAGCGGCCCCCGGAAGCGCCGCAGCTCCGGGGCGGGGTCGTAGTCGTTGAGCCGGACCCAGAGGCTGTCCGCCTCGGAGGGGCGGCGGGGGAAGTCGCCGCGGTCGAGGAAGGCGCGCGGCCAGCCGGTCGGCTGCCCCGCGCGCGCCAGCCGCACCATCTCGTCGTAGCGGGCCTGCCGGTCGCCCCCCGCGAACATCAGCTCCACGTAGCGGACGGCACTCGCGGAGTCCGCGCCGTGGATCCCCAGGCGCCGCAGCACGGCCCGCAGGTTCCCCAGCTGCTGCGTCCGCACGTCGGTGGCGGGGCCCACGTGCATCGCCAGGAAGGCCAGCGGGACCCGGCGGGAGGCGAGCAGGCTCACCCAGCCCCCGGCGCTCCAGCTCAGCGCCCCGATGCGCGCCGGGTCCACGTCGCCCCGCCCGCCCAGGTAGCGGACGGCCGCGGCGACGTCGTCCGCGAAGTCCTGCACGGGGGCCGTGGAGCACTCCCCGCCGGAGGCGCCCACCCCGCGCTTGTCGTAGACCAGCGCCGCGGTCCCGTGCTGCGCCAGCAGCTCGCCGTAGCCCAGGTACGGGCGGCGGCTGGAGCAGGCGCGCCCGTGCACCACCACCGCCACCGCCGGACGCGCCACCCCCGCCGGCCGGAAGAGCACCCCCGAGAGCGTCGCGCCGCCGCTGCGGAAGGAGACGTCCTCACGGAGGACAGGCCGCGTGCCGGGGGCCGGCTCGCGCTTCAGGTGGAGGCGGATCCCCAGGGAGTCGGCGCCCGCCGGGCCCACCATCTCCCCGGTGGCGGCGTCCAGCGCCAGCCGCGCGGCGCCGTACGGGGTGTGGAAGCGGAAGCGCCCCAGCGAGTCGCGCTCCACCCGGGAGGGCCAGAGGAAGACGTGCTCCGGCACCGCCAGCTCCGCCCGGAGCGTGTCGCCGTCCCGCGTGAACTCCGCCGTGGCGGGCTGGGCGGAGCCGGCGCGCACGAAGGCGCCGGCCCAGCGACCCGCCGGCTCCTGGGCCGTCGCGGCCGGCGCGGCGAGGAGCAGCAGGGCGGCGGCGGCGAGTCTGTGCATGCCGTTCGGCGGGTGCGGGCGGGATGGAGACGGACGGAGAAACAAGCTAGGCGCCCCCGGGCGGGGCGCCCAGCCTGCCGCGACGGGCCGTGGGCCGCGCGCGACGAGCCGTGCGGGGCGGGCGGCGCGCGGCTACGCCTCCCCGCCGAAGAGGGCGTCCAGGCGGCCGCGGTAGGAGCGGCTCAGCTTGAGCCGGGTGCCGTCGCGCAGCACCACCACGTACTCGCGGTTGAAGTGGGGGTGCAGCTCGCGGATGCGCTCCACGTTGACGATGGTGGAGCGGTGGATGCGCAGGAAGCGCGCGGGGTCCAGCCGCGCCTCCAGGGCCGCCATGGTCTCGCGGAGGAGGTGGGTGGCGCCCCCGGCGTGCAGCGACACGTAGTCGCCCGCGGCCTCCACCCAGTCGATCTCGTCGGCGTGCACCACCTGCACCCTGCCGCCGCGCCGCACCAGGAAGCGCTCCGCCGGGCGCTCCGGGGCCGAGGGCGGAGCGGCCGCGCCCGCCTCCGCCAGGGCGGCGGCCACCCGCCGGCCCAGCGCGCCGTGCCGCCGCTCCTCCACCCGCCGCCGGGCTCGCTCCAGCGCGCGGGCGAAGCGCTCGTCGTCCACCGGCTTGAGCAGGTAGTCCAGCGCCTGGGCCTCGAAGGCGCGCAGCGCGTGCTCGTCGTAGGCGGTGACGAACACCACCTCGGGTACGCGCTCCGGCCCCACCGCCTCCACCACGCCGAAGCCGTCGGTCCCGGGCATCTGCACGTCCAGGAATACCAGGTCGGGGGCCAGTCCGCGGATGGCGTCGACCGCCTCGCGGCCGCTGGCGCACTCCCCCACCACCTCCACCCCGCCGGCGCGCCGCAGCCGCGCCAGGATCCCCCGGCGGGCCAGCGGCTCGTCGTCCACCACCAGCACGCGGAGCGTCACGTGGCGAGCGCGGGCTCGGGTGAGGGCGCCGACGGGGCCGCGGCGGGGCGGAAGGGGATCCGGAGGGAGACGGCGGTCCCGCCCCGCTCGCCGGGGCGGACCTCCAGGGCGCCCGCGGGGCCGTACGCCTGGCGGAGCCGCTCGCGGGTGTTGGCGAGCCCGATCCCGCGGCCGTTCCCCGCGCCGCCGGGGGCGACCCCCGGGCCGTCGTCCTCCACGGCCAGGAGGAGCCGGTCGCCGGCGCGGCGGGCGCGCACGGTGATGCGGCCCCCCTCCTCGCGCGGGGCCACCGCGTGCCGGACTGCGTTCTCCACCAGCGGCTGGAGGAGCATCCCCGGGACCGCGGCGGCGAGCGCCCCCGGCTCCACCTCCCACGCCACCCGCAGCCGGTCCTCGAAGCGCACCGCCTCGATCTCCAGGTAGCGCCGCGCCCACTCCAGCTCTTCCGCGAGCGGCACCTCGGGCGCGTCGGAGCCCTCCAGGGTGAGGCGCAGGAAGTCGCTGAGCCGGGAGATCATCCGCCCCGCCTCGTCGTTGCGGTGCTCCACCACCAGCGTGGAGACGGCGTTCAGGGTGTTGAAGAGGAAGTGGGGGTTGAGCTGGTAGCGGAGCGCCTGGAGGCGGGCGCGGTGGGCCGCCGACTCGGCGCGGAGGGCGCGCTCCCGCTCCTCGTCCAGCTGCCGGTGGTACTTGATCCCGAAGTAGAGGACGCTCCAGGCCAGCAGGGCGAAGGCGTGATAGACGCTCCCGTCCAGGAGACCGGCGAGCCCGCGCACCTCCCGCGGCTCCCCCGTGTGCCACGCCCAGACCGGGGCGCCCAGCAGGTTGTACGCCGCGGTCCACGCCAGCGAGGCGGCGTACGAGCCCGCCACCGACGCCGCCACCATCCGCCCGACGGTGGCCCCGCCCCGCGCCACCCGCCGGTAGAGCGGCCGCAGCGCCAGCGTGGCGCCGAAGCCCAGCAGCGTGAGCAGCCCCTTGAGCGCCAGCATGAAGCCGAGCGGGTAGGCGCCCACCCGGGAGAGCGTCATCGCCGCCCCGAAGGCCAGCCAGCCGCCGAGCTGGAGCGCCCAGAATGGGGGGAGCCGCGGGCGCACGGGAGCGCGGCGCCTACAGCGCCTTGACCTCGGAGACCAGCCGCTCCAGCGACTTCTTGGCGTCGCCGAAGAGCATCTGGTTGTTGGGGAGGTAGAAGAGCTCGTTCTCCACCCCGGCGTAGCCGGCGGCCATGCTCCGCTTCATCACGATCACGTTCTTCGCGTGGTCCACGTTCAGGATGGGCATCCCGTAGATGGGGCTGGACGCGTCGTTGCGGGCGGCGGGGTTCACCACGTCGTTGGCCCCGATGACCAGCGCCACGTCCGTGCGGTCGAACTGGTCGTTGATCTCGTCCATCTCGAAGAGCTGGTCGTATGGGACGTTGGCCTCGGCCAGGAGCACGTTCATGTGCCCCGGCATGCGGCCCGCCACCGGGTGGATGGCGTAGGAGACCTGCACGCCGCGGCCCTGGAGCTGGTCGGCCAGCTCGCGCACGGTGTGCTGCGCCTGCGCGACCGCCAGCCCGTAGCCGGGGACGATCACCACCCGGTCGGCGTAGGCCAGGAGCACCGCCGCGTCCTCCGGCGAGGTGGAGCGCACCGTGCCGGCCACCGCGGTGCCGCCGGGGCCGGGCGCCGCCGTCTCGCCGCCCCCCGTGCCGAAGCCGCCCAGGAGCACGTTCAGCAGCGAGCGGTTCATGGCCTCGCACATGATCTTGGTGAGGATGAGCCCCGACGCCCCCACCAGCGCGCCGCTCACGATGAGCGCGTAGTTGCGCAGCACGAACCCGGTGGAGGCGGCGGCCAGCCCCGAGTACGAGTTGAGCAGCGACACCACCACGGGCATGTCCGCCCCGCCGATGGGGATCACCAGCAGCACCCCCAGCACCAGCGCCAGGCCCAGCAGCACCCAGGCCGCCAGCCAGAGCGGCCCCGCGTCGAAGCGGGTGTCGCCCAGCGCCGCCAGCGGGTAGGCGATGGCGGCCAGGCCCGCCAGGGCCAGGAGCACGGTGAGCGCGCGCATCCCCGGGAAGGCGAGCGGCCGGCCGGGGACCCTGCCGTTCAGCTTGCCGAAGGCGACGAACGAGCCGGAGAAGGTCACCGCGCCGATGAGCACCGAGAGGAGCACGGTGACCACCGTCATGGCGCCCAGCGGCTCCAGCCCGTGGCGGGCGAAGGCGGCGCCCGCCAGCCCCTCGTCGCCCGCGTCCACGTAGCGGGCCACCTCCGCGGTGGCCACCAGCACCGAGGCCCCGCCTCCGAAGCCGTTGAGCGCCGCCACCATCTCCGGCATGGAGGTCATCTGCACGCGGGTCGCCAGCAGGGCGCCGATCGCCCCGCCCAGCGCCACCCCCGCGACCATCATCCAGGGCGCCAGGATCTCGCCCTGCAGCAGCGTGGCGACCACCGCGATCAGCATCCCCACCGAGGAGAGCTGGTTCCCCGAGCGCGCGGTGGCGGGGGAGTTCATCCGCTTCATCCCCAGGATGAAGAGGACGGCGGCCGCCAGGTAGGCGAAGTTGACCAGGGTCTGCATGGCCGCCCCCCCTCAGCGCCGGCCGTCGCCGGAGACGGGCGCCGCGGGGCGCGGCGGCTCCTTCTTCCGGAACATCTGCAGCATGCGGTCGGTCACCAGGTAGCCGCCCACCACGTTGATGGTGGCGAGCACCAGCGCGGCGAAGCCCAGCCACCGCGCCCAGGGCGAGTCCACCATTCCGGCCACCACCAGCGCGCCCACGATGGTGATGCCGCTGATGGCGTTGGAGCCGGACATCAGCGGGGTGTGCAGCGTCGCGGGGACCTTGCTGATCACCTCGAAGCCCACGAAGGAGGCGAGGACGAAGACGATGACGAGCGTTTCGAGCATGGGCCTGCGACCTCCGGGACGGGGTGGCCGTTCGGGACGGGCGGCGCGGGGCGTCGGCTGCCGGGCGGGCGTGGGGAAACGAGAGGAGCCGGGGAAAGAGTAATCCCCCCGGCCCCCCGCATCAACACCGGCGTCCCCCGCGGCTCAGCCGGGCGGGAGCTTGTCGGGGTTCACCACGATGAACACGGCGACGATGCGCCCCCCTTCCACGTGCGCGGCCAGGATGCCCCGCGGGCGCCCGTCCTCGAAGAGGAGCAGCCCGGTGCGGCCGTTGACGGGGACCAGGCGAGTCTCCCAGCCGGGCGCCCCCTTGCGGGCGAGCCCCGCCAGGAGGCGCGCCACCCGGTCGGCGCCGTGGACGGGGTTCAGCGCGGCGCGCGCCCGGCCGCCGCCGTCGGAGTACGCCACCGCGTCCTCGGCGAGCATCCCCACCAGCCCCTCCACGTCGCCCTCCCGCACGGCGCGCAGGAAGCCCCCGAAGAGCCGGTCGTGCTCTTCGGGGTCGGCCGGGGCGGGGCGCCGCGCCTCCGCCAGCTTCCGGCGGGCGCGGCGCTCGATCTGCCGGCAGTTCTCCTCGGTCTTCCCCACCACCCCGGCGACCTCGCGGTGGCTGAAGCCGAACGACTCGCGCAGCAGGAATACCGCGCGCTCCACCGGGGTGAGCCGCTCCAGCAGGAAGAGGAAGGCGAGGGAGAGGTCGTCGGCGAGCTCGTGGACGGCGGCGGGGTCGTCGTCCGCCGGGCCCACCAGCGGCTCCGGGAGCCACACGCCCACGTACTCCGTTCGCCGGGCGTGCGCCGACTTGAGCACGTCCAGGCAGAGGCGGGTGACCAGGCGCGCCAGGTACGCGCCCGGGTGCTCGACCGCGGCGTGGTCCACGCCGTGCCAGCGGACGTAGGCGTCCTGCAGCACGTCCTCGGCCTCGCGCACGGAGCCCAGCATCCGGTACGCGATGCCGAAGAGGCGCCCCCGCTCGCGCTGGAAGGCGTCCAGCGCGGCGTCCGCGGCGTGGTTCATGGTCCTCCCTGCAGTGCCAGCCGGGCCCCCTCCCGCGCCTGCCCGCGCGGCCGGGGCCAGCGGTAGAGGCGCAGCCCGGTGCGCAGCTCGCCGCGGACCACGCCCATG
>DATABU010000655.1:0-5433 GCA_036259415.1 Longimicrobiaceae bacterium | reverse complement strand
CAGCTCCTCCGCCTTCCCCTCGCCGATGTAGAAGCGGGGGTTGGGCCTGTCGATCTTCTGCGTGAGCGTCCCCACCACCTCGGGGCCGGCCGTGTCCGTGAGGCGGCCCAGCTCCTCGAGGTGCTCGTCGGCGAGCTGCTGCGGGAGCCCCTTCTCGGGCGCGCCCACGAGGACCGCGCGCTCCCGCGGCACCTCCAGCTCGATCAGCGGTCTGGTAGAAATAGGTCGGCCTCTCTGTTTGAAGGACGGCTTTCGACTGCGGGTTCGGGCGGAACGGGTGCGGAAGTTGCCGCCCGGGACGGCGTCCTCAACGGGAATGGTGCCATGAACGGCTCCCGGTCCGCAATGGGCGCGGCGCTCGCGCTCCTCCTGCCCTGCCTGTCGGCCGCCTGCGAGACGGGCGCCCCCGCGCGCGTCGAGGCCCCCGCGGACAGCGCGGCGGGCGAGACCGCCTTCCGGCTCGCCGGGCCCACGGAAGCAGCGATCATCGTGCCCGTGCACGTCAACGGCCAGGGGCCGTTCGACTTCGTGCTCGACACGGGCGCCACCTTCACCTGCGTGGACCGCGAGCTCTCGCAGCGGCTGGGGCTCCCCGAGCGGCGGGGGGCCGTGGGGCTGGGCGCGGGGATCGGCGGCTCCGGACAGATCCGGCTGGTGCGGGTGGACTCGCTGCGCGTGGGCGCCGCGCGGGCGGAGGACCTCACGGGGTGCGAGGTGGACCTCCGCCACGCCGCGCAGGTCGGCATCGAGGCGGACGGGCTGCTCGGCCTGAACTTCCTCCGGCCGTTCCGCGTCACGCTGGACTTCGAGCGCGGCGTGCTGGTCCTCCAGGAGCCGTAGCCGCCGATGCTGGCGAGTAGTACACGTCCGTTCCCGGCGGGCTGCTTCCGCGGGGGCCGCGCCGCGCTTATCGTGGTCGGTGGAGCCGCGCGGGAACGGTGAACGGGAGGGGGGATGCTCGGCGAGTCCACGGACGGCGGGACGGGAGGTGGTGCGGGCGCGGGCCCCACCATCCTGGTGGTGGACGACTCGGAGGCCATCCGCCTGGGGCTGCAGATCGTGCTCCGGCTGAACGACTACCGGGTCCTGCTCGCCCGCGACGGCGGGGAGGGCGTCCGGATGGCGGCGGAGGAGCGGCCGGCGCTGGTGCTCCTGGACATGATGATGCCCGGGGTGGACGGGCCCGAGACGGTCCGGCAGCTGCGCGCCGACCCCCGCACTCGGCGGATCCCGCTGGTGGCGATCACGGCCACCGTGGGCCACACCCCCGAGGAGCTCCGCGGCCTCGGGTTCGACAGCTCCCTCCGCAAGCCCTTCGGCGCGGAGCGGCTCCTCGAGGTGATCGAGGCCCTGCTCCCGGTCCCCGCCAGCTCGTCCCCCTGCGACGACTGACCCGCCCCGCACCTTTCCCCTTGCGAACCCAGGGAAGCGCCCGCATCTTCCCTTGTGAAGCCAGGGGAGAAGCGAACCGGGGGACGCCATGCCGCGCAACATCATCGACTCGGTGCAGGGCACGCTCGACTTCCTGATCCTGAAGACGCTCTCCTGGGGCGAGATGCACGGGTACGCCATCGCCCGGTGGATCTTCGACGCCTCGGGGGAGGAGCTCCAGGTGGAGGAAGGGACGCTATACCCCGCCCTGCACCGCCTGGAGGACCGCGGGTGGATCGCGGCCGAGTGGGGGCTGAGCGAGAACAACCGCCGGGCCAAGTTCTACCACCTCACCGCGGAGGGCCGCCGCGAGCTGACGGAGCGGGTGGCGAGCTGGAGCCGCTTCACCACGGCCGTGGACCGCGTGGTCCGCGCGGCGCCCGGGGAGGCGTAGGAGCCATGCGCGAGACACCGGCCTGGCGGAGGTACCTGCGCCTGGGGGCGAGCGACCCCGCGGCGGACGTGCGCGACGAGCTGGACTTCCACCTCGCCATGCGCGTGGACGACCTGGTGCGCGCCGGCCTCCCGGAGGCGGAGGCGCGTGAGCGGGCCCGGCGCGAGTTCGGGGACGTGGCGGAGATCCGCCGGGAGATGGAGCGGATCGGCCTCCGGGGGCGGCGCCGGCGGAGCCGGACGCGGGGCTGGGAGTCGCTGCGGCAGGACCTGCGGCTGGCGGTGCGCACGCTCCGCGGGAGCCCGGGCTTCACCGCGGTGGCGGCGCTCACGCTGGCGGCGGGGATCGGCGCGGGGACGGCCATGTTCAGCGTCGTGGACGGCGTGCTCCTGCGCGACCTGCCGCTGCCGGAGCCGGAACGGGTGGCCGTGCTCTGGACGGAGGCCCCCGCCCGCGACTCCGACCACCTCCCGGTGACCTACCGGGAGCTGACCGACTTCGGCGGGCGGACCCGCGCCTTCCGCTCGGTGGCGGGGGTGGCCTACCACGGCGCGGGCGAGTTCGTGCTGCGCGACGCGGGCCGGCCCTTCACCGTCTCGGGCACCTGGGTCACGGGCGGGTTCTTCCCCGTGCTGGGCGTGGCGCCGCTGCACGGCCGCACCCTCCTCCCCTCCGACGACGCGCCCGGCGCGGCGCGCGCGATGGTCATCGGCCACGCGCTCTGGCGGCGCCGCTTCGGCGGGGACCCCGCGGCGGTGGGGCGCACGCTGGAGTGGAACGGGAAGCGCTTCACCGTGGTGGGGGTGCTGCCGCCCGGCTTCGACTACCCCCGCGGCGCCGAATTCTGGATCCCCGTGCTCCCCGACTTCCCCGGGACGCTGGAGGAGGGGGCCGAGCCCTCGGAGGTGATGGTCTTCGACCTGGTGGGCCGGCTGCGCCCCGGCGCGACCGTCCTCGACGCGCGCGAGGACTACGCGGCCTTCCTGCGGGCCGGCGACCCGCAGCGGCCGCCCGCCCTGCGGGGGACGAGGCCCGTGGTCACCCCCCTCCCCGAGCTGGTCGCGGGGGACGCGCGCGCGACGATCTGGACCGTGGCCGCGGCGGTGGGGCTCCTCCTGCTGGTGGCCTGCGTCAACGTCGCCAACCTGCTCCTGGTGCGCGGCTCGGCTCGCGCGCAGGAGCTTGCGGTCCGCGCCGCGCTGGGCGCGGGCCGGGGCCGCCTGGTCCGCCAGCTGCTGACGGAGAGCGGGGTGCTGGCGCTGCTGGGAGGCGTGCTCGGCGTCGCCTTCGCCTGGGCGGCGGTGCGCGCGCTGGTGGCGCTCGCCCCGCCCGAGCTCCCCCGCCGGGAGATGATCGGGGTGGACGCCCGGGTGCTCGCCTTCGCGCTGGCCGCCACGGCCGCGGCGGCGCTGCTCGCCGGCCTCTTCCCGGCGCTCCTCGCCGCGAGGGGCGACCCGGGGGGGTGGCTGCGCGGCGGGCGGCGCACCGGATCGGCCGGCCCGGGCGTGCAGGCGCTCCGCCACGGCCTGGTGGTGGGCCAGGTGGGGCTGGCCATCCTGGTGGTGGCGGGCGCGGGGCTCCTGGTCCGCAGCCTGGCGACGCTGCAGGGCGTGGAGATGGGCTTCGACACGGAGCGGCTCCTGGTGGTGCAGACGGCGCTCCCGCCGGAGCTGCTCCCGGAGCGCGCGCAGCAGGTGGCGCTGCAGGAGGCGATGGTGGAGCGCGTGGCCGCGCTCCCGGGCGTGGCCGCCGCGGCGTCGCTGCCGTCGCGCCCGTTCTCCGGGCGGGGCGGGTGGAGCGCGATGTACAGCGGCGAGGGGCAGGCGCCCGGGGAGCAGTCCACCAACCCGTGGGTGAGCTTCGAGGTGGTGGGCCCCGGGTACTTTCGCACCCTGGAGGTCCCGCTCCGCCGCGGGCGCGTCTTCGACGAGCGGGACCGCGAGGACGCGCCCCGCGTGGCGGTGGTCAGCGAGGCGGTGGCGCGGCACACCTGGCCCGGCGAGGACCCGGTCGGCCGGCGCATCAAGCTGGGGCCGCACGACGCCCCGGGGGAGTGGCACACCGTGGTGGGGGTGGTGGGCGAGACCCGCTACCGCGAGCTGACGGAGCCGCAGCCCAGCCTCTACCTCCCCGTGCGGCAGTTCCCCGGGCCCGTCCCCATGAGCCTGGCCGTGCGCACCCGCGCGGACCCCGCCGGCGTGCTCCCCCAGCTCCGGCGCGCGCTGCGGGAGGTGCACCCGGAGCTGGCGGTCGTGGGCGGGGGCCCCATGCGCGAGCTGCTGGCCGCCCCGCTCGCCCGCCCCCGCTTCGGCACGCTGCTGCTGGGCGCCTTCGCCGCGGTCACGCTGCTGCTGGCGGCGGTGGGGATCTACGGGGTGATGGCGGCCGCGGTGCGCCAGCGCACCCGCGAGATCGGGATCCGGCTGGCGCTGGGCGCCACGGCGGGCGAGGTGCGGGGCGCGGTGCTGCGCCAGGGGATGCGGCTGGCGCTCCTGGGGTGCGCGGTCGGCATCGCCGGGGCGCTGCTGGGGACGCGCGCGCTGCGGAGCCTGCTCTACGGCGTGAGCCCCACCGACCCGGCGACCTTCGCGGCGGTTGCGGGGCTCATCCTGGCGAGCGCCGCGCTGGCCTGCTGGCTCCCGGCCCGGCGCGCCGCGCGGGTGGACCCGGTGAACGCGCTCCGCGCCGAGTAGCGCCCCATTGGGCTGGGCCTGCCACGACTGGAGGATAAGGGCGCATCCGCCACCCAGCCTCGCCTGTACGTGTGACGGGTGAGGTCAAACTAGCTGACTCCCCATGCCGTGACAGGGCTATGCTTTCTCGATCAACTTAATTTCCTGCTCTGTCAGCGCGTACAACTCATAGACGAGCCGGTCGATCTGCCGATCTGTGGCCTCGATCTGGCGTCCAATCAGAGTTTTGTCGTGCCCAATCTTCGCTGATGCATATTGCTCATGCAGCGCCAGCATCCGAACGACCAGTGAAACCATGCGGTCGTGCCGAGCGATATCGGCAGATTCTGATCGGTCCAGGGCATATACAGGCAATTCCTTTAGATACGTACCCTTGATCTTTGGGAATGTCCGGCGCTTGTCATAGAAGCGGTCCAGCCAAATCGCTCGTGTCAACCTGGAATTCAATAATCCAAGTACAAACCGAGGATCTACTTTCGCCTCCGAGCGGAAATTAATCATAAAAATCGTATTGAGACACTGATATCCGGCTGTGTCCAACGCGAATTCTGGATGTCGGCCAATCTGCCGCGTCAACAGTTTACCTGTCGTGTCATGTCGGTCGGAGTCCCAGCAGCCACCGCTCCTGGCAACTGGATCATCAAGACAAGCTAGATGGCCCCACGTGAGTTGGTACCGCGCAATATCGCGGCCGTTGTAGCACGCCCTGTACGCCCCTTCGATCTCATCAACTCCGGCAACCTCGATCACGTCTGTGGGATGTTTTTTTCGATCCCGCAATTGCTTGCCGAAATTGACAAACGCGATCGAATCCAACTTTACGCTGCGCGCGTAAACTCGATCCCATATTGCAGTGAGATCGCTGTTGCCACTACCTGTGAACAAGACGTGCTTGTCTAGTAGAGTTCGTTCGAT
>DATABU010000654.1:0-1619 GCA_036259415.1 Longimicrobiaceae bacterium | reverse complement strand
GGCGGAACGACTCCTCGCGCAGCGCCTGCATCCGCGAGGGGGCGCGCACGTCGTAGGAGCGGTTGGTCAGGAGCACCGTCCACGCCTTCCGCTCCGGGTCGATCCACAGAGAGGTGCCGGTCCAGCAGCTCCGGGTGGAGCATGGCGAAGTACCAGGCCACCACCCCGCCCCAGTCGTGCCCCACCAGGTGCGCCCGCCCCGTCCCCAGGTGGCGGCCCAGCCCCCCCACGTCCTCCACAAGCCTCTCCACCCGGTACGCGTCCACTCCCCGCGGCTTGTCGGAGAGGTTGTAGCCGCGCATGTCGGGGGCGACGGCCCGGAACCCGGCCTCCGCCAGCGCCGGGACCTGCAGGCGCCACCCGTACCAGAACTCCGGGAAGCCGTGCAGCGGGACCACGGGCGGCCCCGCCCCCGCCTCCACGTAGTGCAGCCGGACGCCGCCCACGGCGGCCTCGCGGTGCTGCCAGGGCCCGGGCGCGGCGGCGTCGGTCATGGGAGCGCTGGACGGTTTGGGGGTGCGGGGCGTCAGTCGCCCAGGCGGACGTCGTCCGCGGAGAGCGAGCCTTCCGGGAGGCCAACCGTGCGGCGGAACGACTCCTCGCGCAGCGCCTGCATCCGCGAGGGGGCGCGCACGTCGTAGGAGCGGTTGGTCAGGAGCACCGTCCACGCCTTCCGCTCCGGGTCGATCCACAGAGAGGTGCCGGTCCAGCCGTTGTGCCCGACGGCGAGGGGGCGGGCGCAGGGCTCCTCCTCGGAGTGCGGCTCGTCCGGGCAGATGGCCACGAAGGCCAGGGTGCGCCGGCCGGCGCCGGGCTGCTGCCGCAGCATCTCGCGCGCCGTCTCGGGGCGCAGCACCCGGACGCCGTCCAGCTCGCCGCCGTTCGCGAGCATCGCGGCGAAGCGGGCCAGGTCGCCCGCGGTGGAGAAGAGGCCGGCGTTCCCGGCGATCCCGCCCAGCCGGCGCGCCAGCAGGTCGTTGGGGCGGCCGCGGTACGGCTCGCCGCTGCTCAGGCGCAGCGTGGGGGCGCAGGCGGTGCACTCCTGCCCCGGGAGGAAGCGGGTGCGCGTCATCCCCAGCGGGCGCCAGACGCGGCGCTCCAGGAAGCGGGGGAGCGGCTCGCCCGCCGCGCGCTCCGCGGCGGCCCAGAGGACGACGTAGCCCAGGTCCGTGTACTCCACCTGCCGTCCCGGGTGCTCGTCGATGCGGGTGCGGAGGAGTCGCCGCAGCCGCTCGGGCGGGGTGTCGCCGCGGATGTTGGCGCCGGCGGGGAGACCGGAGGTGTGGGTGAGCAGGTGGCGCCAGGTCACCCGGTCCTTGAGCTGCCCCTCGAACCCGGGGAGGTGCTTCCGCACCGGGTCGTCCAGGCGGATCACGCCGTCCTCGGCCAGCAGCAGCACCGCCGTCGCCGTCGCCACCGGCTTGGTGACGGAGGCCAGGTCGTACAGCGTCGTGTCCGGCGAGACCGGCGCGGCCGCGTCCCTCCACCCCACCCGCCCCATCCCCGCCAGCCGCTCCACCCGCGGGCCGATCCCCACGGCCAGCGCGGCGCCGGGGAAGGCGCGGCGCTCGAGCTCGGCGCGGACGCGGGCCTCCGCCGAGTCCAGGGCCGCGGCGGAG
>DATABU010000653.1:0-19793 GCA_036259415.1 Longimicrobiaceae bacterium | reverse complement strand
CCGGCTGGGCCGCCGCCCTCCGTTCGCCTGGATCCCCATCCCCAGCAACGTTCCCGTCGTGGCCGACCCCGGGGGCGCACGCGAGCTCCGCGCGCGGCTCCTCCCCGGCGGGGGGCACCTCCTCGGGCACTTCGGGACCTATCGCCCCAACGTGCGGGAGCTGCTCGCCGCCATCCTCCCCCCGGTGCTGGAGCGCTCCCCGGACCGGGCCGTCCTGCTCCTGGGGCGCGGCGGCGCCGAGTTCCGGGAGGGCCTCCTCCGGCGCCACCCGGAGCTGGCGGAGCGTGTCCACGCGGCCGGTCCTCTTCCGGCGGCGGAGGTCTCCGTCCACCTCGCCGCGTGCGACCTGCTGGTCCAGCCGTACCCGGACGGCGCCAACGGGCGGCAGACCAGCCTCGCGGCCGGGCTCGCCCACGGGCGCCCGGTCGTCACCACGCGCGGGGAGAGCACCGAAGCGATCTGGGAGGAGTCGGGGGCGGTGGCGCTCGCTCCGGCGGGCGACGCGGCCGCGGCGGCGGAGTGCGTGGAGCGCCTGCTGGGGGACGGGGAGGCCCGGCGGAGGATGGGCGAGGCCGCCGCGGAGCTCTACCGGTCCCGCTTCGACCTGCGGCACACGATCGAGGCGCTCCGCGCCGCCCCCCGCTGACCCGCGGCGGGGAGGCTCACCCCCGCTTCCGCCCCACCACCCCGATGCTGAGGTGCGGGTAGCGCGTCAGGCGGGTGAGCGGGCCGTCCAGCGGGTGGAAGACCCGGAAGGGGAAGGTGGCGGCCCAGGCCACGTACGGGTTCACCCGGCAGAGGGCGAACTGCATGCTCGCCAGCTTCTGCGCCACCAGGCCACCGATGTACTCCCGGGCCACCACCTCGATCCCGTGCCGCTCGAAGAGGGCCGCGACCTCGTCGTGGGTGTAGCCGAAGCGCACGTGCCCCCCGTCCTCCACCTCCGTGGTCCTCTCGCCGAAGAGCGGCCGGTGGTCCCGGTAGGGAGTGGTGAGCAGGATCGTCGCGCCGGGCTTCATCCGCGCGGCGAGGTCCGCGACCAGCTTGTCGTCGTTCAGGATGTGCTCGATGCACTCGAACAGGAGCACCTGGTCGAAGGCGCCCAGCGACTCCCCGAACTCGTCCAGGCGGCGCAGGTCGCCCGCCACGAAGTCCACGCCCGAGACCCCAAGCAGCTCCGCGCGGCGGCACGCCTTGTCGATGTCGCGCTCGTTGTCCGCGATCCCGAGCGCCCGGTTCCCCTGCATCGCCGCGTACATGGTGAACGCGCCCGAGCCGCACCCGGCGTCCAGCGTCCGCAGGGGGCCTGCCCGCAGGTGGCGCCGCAGCCAGCGCCAGCGGTCGACGACTGTGGGGTCGCCGTGCAGGATGGTCGCGTTCCAGCCGAGCGCGCGCACCAGGTGGTCCTGGAGGCCGCGCGCGGGAGCGTTCGGGGCGGGCATGTCACTCATCGGGTGTGGAGCGGAGAGAGCAGGGGATCGCGGCGCGACGGCGGGTCACCGGGGCTTCCTCGCCGTGCAGACCACGTTGTCCGAGTAGCGCACGCCCGAGAGGAGCCCGCGCGACAGGCCCTGCCAGGTGAGCGAGGTGAGCTTCGGCACCGCGCCGTGCTCGGTGAAGGTGAAGCCGACCTCCCCGAACCCCGCCTCGCCCAGGATCCGCGCGAGGTCGGCCCGGAGCAGCGCCGTCACGTGCGCGGGGTAGTTGGTGCCGGTGAACGCGGCGAAGTGGCCCCGGAAGAGGAGCGACACCACCGACCGCCAGCTCTCGTTGTTGGGGGTGGACGCCACCAGCCACCCGCCGGGCCGCAGGAGGCGGAACCACTCCCGGGCGACGAACCGCGGGTTCTCCAGGTGCTCGATCACCTCTGCGGCGACGACCAGGTCGTAGGTGGCGTCGGCCACGGGGAGCCTGTCGTTGAGGTCCGCGATCACCCACCGGACCCGCCCGTCGCCCGCGCCGGTGTATTCGACCAGGTCCGCCGCGTCCACCCGGGTGAAAAGCCCGCGCCCGGCGAGGCGCGCGGCGAGCCGCCCCGTCCCCGCGCCGAAGTCCAGCGCCGTCCCGGCCACGCCCAGGGCGTCCACGCGGGCGAGCACGGCGTCGTAGATCGGCTCCGCCGAGGTGCCGCCCGACGCCGAAGCCGCGTCGATCCGGGCCTTCTGAAGGTCCCCGCTCACGCCCGCTCCACGAAAAGTGTCCGCCATCCCGGAGGAATCCTGAAAATTCAGCCCTGCCGTGAGCCGGCGCAAGCCCCGGACGGCCGCCGCGGCGCGCGTCCACTTCCCGCGAGCGGGCGCACGACTGGACCGGCGGCGGATGCGGCGATATCTTAGTGGCGCTTCAACCTAGCCTGCGTGGTGCCGAGGGCCCGTGCGGGCCCATTCCCGTTTTCTCGGCGGCGTGCCGGCTGCGGCCGCCGCGGTGACGACGCTGTACCCGGGTCGAGTTTCCACGTGAGCGCTTCCAGCCCGCCCCCACCGAGTCTGCGCACGCTGCCTCCCCCGCCGCCGGGGAGGACGGGCTGGCCGTGGACCGAGTCGGGGCCCGTCCCGCCTGCCGTCGAGAGCTCCCTCCCCAGGGTGACCGTGGTCGTCCCGTCCTTCAATCAGGGGCGGTTCATAGAGGAGACCCTCCGGTCCGTCCTCCTCCAGGGCTACCCGGAGCTGGAGCTGATCGTGATGGACGGCGGGAGCACGGACGAGACGGTGGACGTCCTGAAGCGGTACGACCCGTGGCTCACCTACTGGGCGAGCGAGCGCGACCGGGGGCAGACCCACGCGATCAACAAGGGGCTGGAGCGCGCCACCGGAGAGATCTTCGGATACCTGAACTCCGACGACCTCCTCGTGCCGGGCGCCCTGCACGCGGTGGTGGAGGGGTTCCGGGAGCACCCCGGGGCCGACGTGGTGTACGGGCGCTGCGTGTACATCAGCGAGGACGGCGCCGAGCAGTTCACGGTCCAGGGCCGCGTCACCGGCTTCCTGGACTACCTGCAGATCTGGAAGCGCCTCTTCGAGCGCGAGTTCCTGACCCAGCCGGAGGTGTTCTGCCGCACCCGCTGCATCGTGGAGGCGGGCGGGTTCCGGGAGGAGCTCCGCTCGGTGATGGACCTGGAGATGTGGCTGCGCCTCCTGGCGCGGGGGCACCGCTTCCAGAGCATCTCCGCGCCGGTCGCCAAGTTCCGCCTGTACGCGGCGCAGAAGTCGTCGGTGGACCCGGGCAACGAGCTCTGCCGGGTGGTCGAGGAGTACATCCGGGAGAGCGGACGGGTCCCCTCCGCGGAGCACCGGCGGCTCCTCGGAGAGCTGAGGAGGGCGAGGGCGCACCTCCTGGTCCGCGCGGCGATCGCCGCGACTATGCTCGACCGGCGTCGCGACGCCCTGCGGCACTGCGCGGCGGCGGTGGCCGCCAGCCCGCGGATCGTGGCCACGTACCCGTTCTGGGCCGTGCTCGCCAGCCCGGCCAAGCGGCTCGTCCCCTCGGGCTGGCGGCGGAAGATCCAGCGGGCGCTCGGAGCCGTCGGTGCGTAGCGGGGCCCCGCGCGGCCGCCGGGGGAGCCCCGGGTGATGCGCATCGCGGTCGTCAACTGGAGTAGGCGCGCGCTCGGCGGGGCGGAGACGTACCTGGCCGGCATCCTCCCCGACCTGGTGGCCGCGGGGCACGAGGTGGCGTTCTGGAGCGAGCAGGACCAGCCCTGGAACCGGGAGCGGATCCCCCTCCCGGACGGGGTCCCCGAGTGGTGCGTGGCGGAGGTGGGGCTGGAGCGCGCGCTCGAAGGGCTGCGCGCCTGGGCGCCGGACCTGGCGTTCGTCCACATCACCACCGGGCCGGAGACCGAGGCCGCGGTGATGGAGGTGGCGCCCGCCGTGCTCCTCGCCCACGGGTACTACGGCACCTGCATCAGCGGCGCGAAGACGCACAAGAGCCCGGTCCCGACGCCGTGCAGCCGTCCGCTCGGGTGGCAGTGCCTCCTGCACTACTACCCGCACCGGTGCGGCGGGCTGAGCCCGCTGACGATGCTCCGGGACTTCCGCCGCAACTCGGACCGGAAGTCGCTGCTCCCGGCATATCGAGCCGTGGTCGCCAACTCCCGGCACATCCGGGACGAGCTCGTCGCCAACGGGTGCGACCCCGCCCGGGTCCACGCCGTCCCGCTCCCCGTCGGGGACGTCGGCGCGGCGGGAGGTGACCCCGCGGGGGATCCGTCGTCAATCCCCGACCCGCCGGAGTGGCGGCTGCTCTTCCTGGGCCGGATGGACAGGCTGAAGGGGGGCCGCACCCTGGTCGACGCCCTCCCCGCGATCCGTGCGCGGACCGGTCGTCCGCTGCGCGTGACCTTCGCCGGCGACGGGCCCGACCGCGCGGCCTGGGAGGAGAGGGCCGCCCGGGTGGCGCGGGCGGGCGACGGGGTCGCCGTGGAGTTCGTGGGCTGGACGCGCGGGGCGGAGCTGGAGGCGCTCTGGACGCGGACGGACCTGCTGGTGGTCCCCAGCCTCTGGCCGGAGCCGTTCGGGCTGGTGGGCCCGGAGGCGGGGCTCCGCGGCGTCCCGGCGGCGGCCTTCGCCGTGGGCGGGATCCCCGACTGGCTCCAGGACGGCGTCAACGGGCACCTGGCTCCCGCGGACCCGCCCACGGCCGCGGGGCTCGCCGACGCGGTGGCGAGGTGCCTGGAGGACCCCGCCGCGCACGCCCTCCTCCGGAGCGGAGCGAGGGAGGTCGCCCGCCGCTTCGGCCGGAAGGCCCACTTGGAAGCGCTCCTGCGGATCTTCGAGGACGTCGTCCGCAGCGGCCGACAGACCGCCGGCCGGCCGCTGCCGCGGCTCCGGCAAACGAGAACGTTCCAGGTTCGATGATCCGTGATGCCGTGATCGACCTCCTCCGCCCGTACCACTTCCGGGGCAAGCTCAGGCTGCTCGGGAGCGTGGCGCCGCGGGCGGGGGAGCGTGCCGTGGAGGTGTTCGGCTACCGCGTGCGCCTGGACCTCGCGGAAGCGATCCAGCGGTGGATCTACCTGGGCGCCTTCGAGCCGCAGGAGACCGCGATGGTGCGCGCCTGGCTCAAGCCGGGGATGACCTTCGTGGACGTGGGCGCCAACGTGGGCTACTTCACGCTGCTGGCCGCCTCGCTGGTGGGGGAGCGGGGGCGGGTCTTCGCGGTGGAGCCCAGCCCGTACGCCCATGCGCGCATCCAGGCGACGGTGGAGGCCAACGGGCTCGGCCAGGTCCGCGCCTTCCAGATGGGGATGAGCTCCTCCCCGGGCGAGCTCACGCTGTACGTGCAGCCCAGGGCCGCCAACTTCCACTCCCCCACCATGAGCGCGAGCGCGGGGGGGGAGCCGGTCTCCGTGCCCGTGCGCCGGCTCGACTCGGCCCTCGACGAGTGGGGCGTCGACACGGTGGACCTGATCAAGGTGGACGTCGAGGGGCACGAGCCGTTCGTGTTCGAGGGCGCGTCGGAGGCGCTCTCCAGCGGGCGGATCCGGGCGGCGCTCGTGGAGTTCAACGACTACTGGCTCCGGCAGCAGGGCGGGACGCCGGACTCGCTGTACCGGACGCTGCTCGCGGCGGGGTTCGTGGACGCCGGGGGGCCGGCCGAGTTCGTGCCCGACTGCTGCATCACCCGATTCTTCGTGCACCGCACCGCAATCGGGGCCTGAGCGCTCCGCTGCCACCCGAGCCGTCAGCATGCAGCATTCGATCCAGGTACACCTCGACCGCCCCAACGCGGAGCAGCAGGCGGAAGACGAGTTCTTCAGGGCCTCCGAGGACGAGCGCGCCTCCGCGGAGCTGTACCGCTCCCTCCTGTACGTCGGCAAGGCGCAGTCGCTGCTCACCTTCGACGACATGGTGCGGCGCTTCGGTCTCTCCTTCCGCGGCTCCGTCCTGGAGCTCGGCGGCGGGTACGGCTACCTGAGCTCCTACCTGAAGAAGCGCCACCCGGAGTGCCGGGTCGTCTTCTCGGACGTGTCGCGCGAGGCGGTGGAGAAGAGCCGGCAGTACGAGGACTTCTTCGGCGTCTCGCTGGACGAGAAGTGGGTCACCGGCGCGGAGGCGACCCCGTTCGCGGACGCGAGCTTCGACCGGGTGGTGTTCTTCGCCAGCTTCCATCACACCCAGGACCCGCAGGCGGCGGTGCGCGAGTGCGCCAGGGTGCTGAAGCCCGGCGGCGAGCTGTACCTGCTCTTCGAGCCCTCCTGCCCGGGGTACCTGAAGCCGCTCTACGACCTCCACGTGCGGCGCGACGAGGTCAAGGAGAACTACTACTCGGTCGGGGAGTACCGGCGCTTCTTCCGCGAAGCGGGGCTCGGGTTCCGGCAGCACAACTACCGCAGCTTCCTGTACCGCCGGTCGGAGCGGTCCGCGCTCTACTACTGCGTCCTGAGCCTGCTCCCGGGCTTCGTCGTCAACGCGTTCCCGTGCAGCCAGGTGATCGTGGGAGCCAAGCCCGCGTCATGAGCACCCCGGTGGGAGGGGCCGCGAGGCAGACGACGGCGGCCGCGGGGAGCGGCGGGCCCGCCCGGCGGGAGGCGCGGGCCCCGGCCCGCCTCGCCGCCGCCCCGTCCGCTCATGCGGGTGCGGCGCCGCGCGTGGCGGTCGTCTGCGACCTGCTGGAGGAGCGGTGGCCCAGCATGGACCTGGTCGCCGACATGCTCCTCCACTCCCTGGCCGAGATGCACGCGCCGGGGGTCGTCCCGACCCGTGTGCGGCCGTCGATGCGCAGGCGCTTCACGCGCGAGGCCCCCCCGGCCGCCGACGCCGACGGCTACGAGCGCCGCTTCCGGTTCAACCTTGACCGCGCGCTCAACCGGTTCTGGGACTACCCACGCCTGCTGCGCCGCCGCCGGGGCGAGTTCGACGTCTTCCACGTGGTCGACCACGCCTACGGCCAGCTGGTCCACTGGCTCCCGCCGCAGCGCACGGTGGTCACCTGCCACGACCTGCACACCTTCCAGTGCCTGCTTGACCCGGTCCGCGCCCCCCGCTCGGCCGCGTTCCGCACCATGACCACCCACGTGCTGAGGGGGCTGGGGCGCGCCGGGAGGGTGGTGTTCGACACCGCCGCGGTGCGCGACGAGGCGGTCGGCCGGGGGATGGTGGAGCCCGATCGCGCCAGCGTGGCGCACCTGGGGGTGGACCCCGCCTGCTCGCCGCTCCCCGATCCCTCCGCCGACGAGGCCGCGGAGGCGCTGCTCGGACCGGTCCGCGCCGGTGTCCCCGAGATCCTGCACGTGGGCGGCACCTTCGGGAGGAAGCGCATCGACCTGCTCCTGCGGATCTTCGCGCGGGTGCGGAGGGAGGTGCCGGGGGCGCGGCTGGTCCGCGTCGGCGGGGCGTTCACCGAGGAGCAGGCCCGGCTCGCGGACTCGCTCGGCGTCTCGGACGCCGTCGCGGTCCTCCCGTTCATGGACAAGCGCGTCCTCGCCGCCGTGTACCGGCGCGCATCGCTGCTGGTGCTCCCCTCCGAGGAGGAGGGCTTCGGGCTGCCGGTGATCGAGGCGATGACGTGCGGGACCCCGGTGATCGCGAGCGACCTGCCGGTGCTGCGCGAGGTCGGCGGGAGCGCGGCGGCGTTCGTCGGGACGGGCGACGTGGAGGCTTGGAGCGAGGCGGTGGTCCTGAGGCTCTCCTCGGCGAGCGACGATCCGGCCGCCCGGGAGGCGCGCCGCGCGGCGGGGGCCGCGCAGGCGGCGAAGTTCACCTGGCCGGAGTACGCGCGTCGAATGGTGGAGGTTTATCGCGAGGTGGCGGCGCATTGATGTCCCCTGACCCACGCGAGGGCGCGCCGGTCCGCCCGGCCTCACGCCGCCCCACGGTCCTGCAGGTGGGGAAGTACTATCCGCCCCACTACGGTGGGATCGAGACCCACCTCCAGGTACTCTGCGGGGGGCTGCGGGAGCACGCGGACGTGCGGGTGCTCGTCTCGAGCGACGACCGGAGCCGGTCGGTGGAGGTGATCGACGGGGTCCCGGTGGAGCGGCTCGGCACCCGCATGACGCTGGCCGGGGCCCCCGTCAACCCGGGGATGTCGCGCCGCATCCGCGAGTCGGACGCCGACGTCGTCCACCTGCACCTCCCCAACCCGGCTGCCGTGGTGGCCTACCTGGCCAGCGGGCACCGGGGACGGCTGGTGGTGAGCTACCACAGCGACGTGGTGCGGCAGCGGGTGCTCGACGCGGCCTTCCGCCCCATCCTGCGGCGTCTCCTGGACCGGGCGGACGCGATCGTCGCGGCCACCCCGAACTACCTCCGCAGCTCCCCGACGCTCGCCCGCTACCGCGAGCGCTGCCACGTGATCCCCTACGGGATCCCGCTGGGCGCGTTCGAGCGGCGCGACGCAGAGGTCGCCGAGATCCGGGCGCGCTACGGCCCGCGCATCGTCCTCGGGGTGGGGCGCCTGGTCTACTACAAGGGCTTCGAGCACCTGATCGAGGCCATGCGCGAGGTGGACGGCCACCTGCTGATCGTCGGGAACGGCCCGCTGAGGGGCGCCCTCCAGGAGCGGGCGCGCGCGGCGGGGGTGGCGGACCGGGTGACGCTGCTGGGGGGCGTGCACGACGCCGTCCCGTTCTACCACGCGGCGCAGGTGTTCGTCCTCCCCTCGGTGGCGCGCAGCGAGGCGTTCGGGATCGTGCAGATCGAGGCCATGGCGTGCGGCCGCCCGGTGGTGAACACGAGCCTGGACTCCGGCGTCCCGTACGTGTCGCGGGACGGCGAGAGCGGCATCACCGTCCCCCCGGCCGACCCCCGGGCCCTCGCGGGCGCCGTCGGCCGCCTGCTGGACGACGCCGGGCTCCGCGACACCCTGGGCCGCGCCGCGCGGGCACGCGTGGAGCGGGACTTCTGCCAGGAGGTGATGGTCGAGCGGTTCCTCGGCCTGTACGGGGCCGCGGCGGGGAAGCCGGCCGTCCCCGGCGGGCGGGAGCTCCAGGAGCCGCGCGCACACCACCGGAGGCCGCTTGAGATCGGCGCCGCCCGTGGGCCGCAGGGTGGACTCGTTCGGTGAAATCCGTTACTATCAACCGCTTATGCCCTTCGTGCACCTGCTTCGCCAATTCCCCGGCCGGCCGGCCCGTACGCTCCCCGGTGAGATGATCCTTCCCCTCGTGCTTCTCGCCCTCGGTCTCGCCATGGTCCCGGCGGGAGCGGCCGCCCAGGACGGCGCCGTGGACACTCCCCCGGCCATGCTCCGGCCGGGCGACCGCGCCGCGATCCAGGTGTGGCGCAACGCGGAGCTGAGCGGGACGCTCACGGTGGGGGAGGACAGCACGCTCGTGCACCCCATCTACGGCGCCGTGAAGGTCGCGGGGGTGCCGATCCCGACGGCGCAGGAGCGGGTGCAGCAGTTCCTCACGGGGTTCACCGCCGAGCCCAGGATCACCTTCGTCCCCGAGTTCCGCGTGTACGTGGGGGGCGCGGTCCGCGACCCCAACCAGCACCACTTCCCCCAGATGAGCGTCGGCGCGGCCATCACGCGCGCGGGCGGCTCCACGGCGCCGAACCGGACGCACCGCGTCCGGCTGATCCGCGACGGGAGGGAGTGGGTCGCCAACCTGAACGGGGACGGGATCGCCGCGATCCTGCAGGAGCCGATCCGCTCGGGCGACCAGATCATCGTGGAGGAGCGTACGACGTTCACCCGCAGCTACGTGGGTCCGGCGCTGCAGGTCCTGCAGACGATCACGTCGCTGCTCACGACGTACCTGTTCATCGACCAGGTGTTCGGCTCCGACGCTAAGAACTTCGAGGCAATGTGATGGCCCAGCTGTCCCCCGTCCCGGAAAAGCACCTGTACCTGCCGTCCGGCGCCGCCGGGCAGCCGGGCCTCTCCGAGCTGGAAGGCGGGTCGTTCGCTGAGTACCTCGGGGCGCTCCGGCGCCGCTACTGGGTGATCCTGCTGGTCACCGCCATCGGGCTCGCCCTCGCCGCGTTCAAGGTCAGGACCACCGAGCGCCCCTTCGTCTCCAAGGCCGTCGTCGAGATCGCCTCGGAGGACGGCGCCGGCCCGACCGGCGGGCTCGCCGGGCTAGCCGCGTCGCTCGGCGGCGGCGGGACCTCGCTGGACTCGCACGTGGAGATCATCCGCAGCCGCGCGCTGCTGGGGCAGGTGGTCGACTCGCTGGGGCTGCGCCTGACCCGCGAGGTCCCCGACCTGTGGCGGACCGAGTACCAGCCGGTGGGCTACCTGGAGGGAGTGCGGATCGCCCCCGACGCCACCGCCGCGTCGCTGGAGCTCGGCTTCGACCGGGAGGGATACCGGGTGCAGGCGGGCGGGAGCGAGGCGGCGGCCGCGTACGGCGCGCCGGTCGAGGTCGGGGGGGTGCGGTTCACCGTGCCGTCCCACCCGGGGATGGACGAGCTGACGCTCTGGGTGGTCTCCGAGAAGGCCGCGGTGGACGAGCTCCTGGAGCACCTGCGCGCCTTCCCGCGGGAGCGCACCAACATCGTCGACGTGGTGGTCACGGGCTACGACCCGCTGGTCACCGAGAAGATCGCCAACGTCACCGCCGAGGTGTACCGGCGGCACAGCTCCCGCCGGTCGCGCGTGCAGGCGGAGCGGCGCCGCGAGTTCGTGGAGGAGCAGCTCCGGACCGGGGAGGCGCTTCTCGCGGACGCGCAGAACCGTCTGACCGAGCACCGCCGCAGCGAGAGCCTGTTCAGCACCCGCGCCGAGATGATGACGGGACAGGTGCAGCGCGGGGAGCTGGAGCTGCAGCGGGCGGAGCTCGACGCGAACCGGCAGATCTACGGGCGCCTCCTGGCGCAGCTCCAGGGGTCGCGGCGCGCCCCGGCGGACGTGATCCGCACCATCGTCGCCAACCCCGAGCTCAGCGCGAACCCGACGATCCTCGGCCTGTACGAGCGGCTCTCCCGCTACGAGGCCACCCGGGACAGCCTGGCCACCGGCCCCTACCGCGTGAGCGCGTCCAACCCCGACCTCCAGCGGACCGACTCGCTCATCGCGATCGCCCGCAACGGCCTGGTGGAGGCGACGCGCAGCCACGTGGAGTGGCTGGACGCCCGGATCCGCGGTCTCGACGCGATCTCCGCCCGGAGCGACAGCACCATGCGCCGCCTGGCCGGCGCCGAGCCGGAGGAGCTGCGGCTCATGCTGGAGGTGGAGTCGTTCGGCGAGGCGGTCAAGCAGCTGCGCGAGAAGTACTACACCGCCGGCATCGCGGAGGCGGCCGGGGAGGAGAAGGTGGCGTTCCTCGACCGGGCCCTCCCGGGCGAGCCGACGGGGTCCGGGCCCGTCCGCTCCCTCGCCTTCGGGCTCATCTTCGGGGTCATGGTCGGCGCGGGCGGGGCGATCGCGCTGGACGGGCTGAAGCGGTCCATCCGCAAGCGGGGGGAGCT
Organism: Longimicrobiaceae bacterium; assembly: GCA_036259415.1. Taxonomy (GTDB): domain Bacteria; phylum Gemmatimonadota; class Gemmatimonadetes; order Longimicrobiales; family Longimicrobiaceae; genus JAFAYN01. The sequence continues at coordinate 8,436 of DATABU010000653.1, read as the reverse complement.
GGAGCGCATCCTGCGGGTGCCGGAGCTCGGCGTCATCCCCCGCTCGCGCGGCATCGGCGAGGGCGCGCGCCTGCGCATCCCCGGCATCACCGGGTCCGGCCGCTCCCTCCCGGCGGCGAGCCCCGACACGCTCGCGGCCGTGCAGGTGTACTCCACCTCCGCCGAGGCGTACCGGACGCTGCGGACCAACCTGATCTTCGCGCAGTCGGGGAAGGAGCTGCGCTCGCTGGTGGTGACCAGCCCGTCGGGGTCCGAGGGGAAGACGACCACGGCCGCCAACGTCGCCGTGGCGTTCGCGCAGCAGGGGACGCGCGTCCTGCTGGTCGACTGCGACTTCTACCGCGCCCGGCTCCACCAGGTGTTCGGGGTGCAGAACTCGCCCGGGCTCTCGGGGCTGCTCCTCGGAACGGACACGCTGGAGCAGGTGGTCCGCCCCACCGGCCTGGAGCGGGTGTCCCTGATCCCTGCCGGACCGCTCCCGCCGGTGAACCCCACCGACCTGCTCGGCGGGGACGTGATGCGGATGATCCTGGACTCGCTCGCCGGCGAGTTCGACCTGGTGATCCTGGACACGCCCCCGGTCCTGACCAGCGCCAACGCCCCGATCCTGGGGACCCAGGTGGACGGCGTCGTCCTCGTGGTGCGCGCCGGGCGCACGACCCCGGACGCCTGCCGCGAGGCGGTCCAGCAGATGTCGACCGTCGGCGCCCGGGTGCTCGGGGCGGTCCTGAACGACCCGGACGGCGCGCTCGGCCACCGCAGGGGTTACTACGACGAGGCCGCCCTGAACGGGGCATCGCGCAACGGCCGGGGGGGGTAGCGGCGCGCGCTCCCCGTCGGTTGTGCTCGGTAGTGGGCGCTTGTAGCTTTCAGGCTTTTCACAGGGTTCGCACCAGGGAGCCCGGCCTCCCGACCACCACAGGAATCGTCCGACCAACATGCAGATCACGGTCGTAGGCACGGGGTACGTCGGTCTCGTCGTGGGCGCGTGCCTCGCGGAGACGGGGAACGACGTCGTCTGCGCCGACATCGACGCGGGGAAGATCGCCCGCCTGAACGCGGGCGAGATCCCCATCTACGAGCCCGGGCTGGAACCGCTGGTGGAGCGCAACCTGTCCGAGGGCCGGATCCGCTTCACCACCGACGTGGCGGACGCGGTGCGCGGGGCCGAGGTCATCTTCATCGCCGTCGGCACGCCCCCGGGCGAGGACGGATCCGCCGACCTGCAGCACGTCCTCGCCGTCGCGGAGACCATCGGCCGGAACATGCCCGCGGACGGCCCCGAGAAGATCGTCATCACCAAGAGCACCGTCCCCGTGGGCACCGCCGGCAGGGTGCGCGAGGCGATCCGCCGCCACACCTCCCGACCGTTCCACGTCTGCTCCAACCCGGAGTTCCTGAAGGAGGGTGCGGCGGTGCAGGACTTCATGAAGCCCGACCGCGTGGTCGTGGGCGTGGAGTCGGAGTTCGCGCGCGAGAAGCTGGCCGAGCTGTACTCGCCCTTCGTGCGCACCGGGAACCCCATCCTGTTCATGGACATCGCCTCGGCGGAGATCACCAAGTACGCCGCCAACGCGATGCTCGCCACGCGCATCTCCTTCATGAACACCATCGCCGGCCTCTGCGAGGCGGTGGGGGCAGACGTGTCCAAGGTGCGGCAGGGGATCGGGACCGACGAGCGGATCGGCTCCAGCTTCCTCTTCGCCGGGATCGGCTACGGGGGGAGCTGCTTCCCCAAGGACGTCAAGGCGCTGATCCACACCCTGCGCGGCGTGGGCGTGGACCCGGTGATCCTGGACGGCGTGGAGCAGGTCAACGCCGCGCAGAAGATCCTCCTGCTGGAGCGGGTGGCCGCGCGCTACGGCGAGGACCTCGCCGGCCTCACCTTCGCGGTGTGGGGGCTCTCCTTCAAGCCCGAGACGGACGACATGCGCGAGGCGCCCTCGCTCACGGTGGTGCGGGGGCTGGTGGAGCGCGGCGCCCGGGTGCGCGCCCACGACCCCGAGGCGCGCCACGAGGCGGAGCGGCACTTCGCCGACCTGCTGGCCTCCGGGGTGCTGACCCTGTGCGAGCACAACTACGACTGCCTGGACGGCTCGGACGCGCTGATGGTGCTCACCGAGTGGGCCCCGTACCGCCGCCCCGACTTCGAGCGGATCCGCGGCCTGCTGCGCGAGCCGGTGGTCTTCGACGGGCGCAACCTGTGGGAGCCCGAGAAGATGCGCGACAAGGGCTTCCACTACGTCTCCATCGGCCGCACCGCCACCGCGCCGCTCGCGGCCGTGCCGGCGCAGGCGGTGGGTCGCTGAGGCGCGGCCGATGCGGATCCTGATCACGGGGGCGGCGGGGTTCCTGGGCTCGCACCTCTGCGACCGCTTCCTGGCGGAAGGGCACGAGGTGGTGGGGATGGACAACTTCCTCACCGGGAGCCCGGACAACGTCGCGCACCTGATGGGCCGGCGCGACTTCCGCTTCCTGGAGCACGACGTCACCGAGTTCATGTACGTGGAGGGGCCGCTCGACGGCGTGCTCCACTTCGCGAGCCCCGCCTCGCCGGTGGACTACCTGGAGCTCCCCATCCAGACCCTCAAGGTGGGGTCGCTGGGTACGCACAAGGCGCTGGGGCTGGCCAAGGCCAAGGGCGCGCGCTTCCTGCTCGCGTCCACCTCCGAGGTGTACGGCGACCCGCAGGTGCACCCGCAGGTGGAGAGCTACTGGGGGAACGTGAACCCGGTGGGGCCGCGCGGCGTGTACGACGAGGCCAAGCGCTTCGCCGAGGCCATGACCATGGCGTACCACCGCTTCCACGGGGTGGAGACCCGCATCGTCCGCATCTTCAACACGTACGGTCCGCGGATGCGCCCCAACGACGGGCGCGTGGTCTCCAACTTCATCGTGCAGGCGCTGCGCGGCGAGCCGCTCTCCGTGTACGGGGACGGGTCGCAGACCCGGTCGTTCACCTACGTCGACGACCTGGTGGACGGGATATACCGGCTCTTCTTCTCGGACCGCGCGGAGCCCACCAACGTGGGGAACCCGGGGGAGTTCACCGTGCGCGAGCTGGCGGAGCGGGTCCTCGCGCTCACCGGCAGCGCCTCGGAGATCTCCTTCCTCCCGCTCCCCGAGGACGATCCCAAGGTCCGTCGCCCCGACATCACCGTCGCCCGGGCCGTCCTGGACTGGGAGCCCCGGGTGCCGCTGGAGGAGGGGCTGAAGCGCACGATCCCCCACTTCGCGCAGCTGCTGGAGGCGGAGAGCGTCGGCGCGCGTACCCTGGGGTGAGCGCGGGACGCCGGCCGTCCCCCGGCGTCCGCGACCCCTTTCCCGGAAGTTGGCGATGAACGTGACCGGGCGGAGTCCGGCCCAGCAGACCCTCGGTACGGCCACGGGTGGAGCGTCCAGCGAGCGGGGCTCCCATCGCGGCGAGGCGGTCCTGCCCGGGGGCATCCGCGCCGTGCGCGTGGCGGTCTGCGTGGCGACGCTGCAGCGGCCGCTGCTGCTCGGCGCCCTCCTGGAGAGCCTGGGGACGCTGGAGTTCCGCAAGCGGGCGCCGGTGGACCTCTTCATCGTCGTGGTGGACAACGACGGCAACGAGACCGCCCGGGAGGTGGTGGAGGCCGCGCGTGACCGCCTCCCGTTCCCGGTCGTCTACACCGTCGAGCCCACCCGCGGAATCCCCCATGCGCGGAACCGCGGGGTGGGCGTGGCGCTGCGCGAGGGCGCCGAGTTCGTGGCGTTCATCGACGACGACGAGGTCGCGAGCCCGGGGTGGCTGGACGAGCTGCTGGACGTGCAGCACGCCAGCGGCGCCGACGTCGTGAGCGGACCCTCGCTCCCGCGCTTCGCGCCGGAGGTGGAGCAGTGGGTGATCGATGGGGGCTTCTTCACCTACCCGCGCTATGCCACGGGGGAGAGCATCCCGATCGCCGCCACCAACAACGTGCTGGTCTCGGCACGCCTCTTCCGTGACCGGCCCGAGCCCTTCGACCCCGCCTTCGGCCTGAGCGGGATGGACGACTCGCACTTCTTCATGCGGGTGAAGAAGGAGGGGGCGAAGCTGGTGTGGGCCGACGAAGCGCTGGTGGAGGAGTTCATCCCCGCTTCCCGGGCGCGCGCGCGGTGGATCATCCGCCGCGCCTTCCGCATCGGGAACGGATACGTGTTCTGCGTGAGGACGCTGCACCCCCCGCACCGCTGGGTCGTTCCCAGGGTGGCGGGGGCGCTCGCTCGGATCGGCTACGGAGCGCTGCTCCTGCCGGTGGCGGCGGTCCAGGGGCGCGCGCCGCTGGTGGGCGCGATGCGCACCATCTCCAACGGCGTGGGCTCGCTGGTCGCCCTCGCGGGGAAGCGGTACCAGGAGTACACGGTCATCCACGGCCGGTGAGCGGGAACGGGCCGGACGGCGGGCGGTCTCGCGCCCGCCATGGTTGCGGCGGCGGTCGCGCCGCTCCGCGGGTGCCCCAAACGAGAGGTTCGCAATGGACGTGGGGACAAGCCTTCTGATCAGAGCCCCCCTCACCCTGGTGCGCAGGATCCGCTACCTCCATCGCCGGACGGTGGCGTTCGTCGCCTACACGGGGGTGACGGTCGCGGCGTACGCCCTGGCGTTCCTCCTCCGCTTCGAGTTCGCCTGGCCCCGGGAGTACACGGCCACCTTCCTGGGGAGCCTGGTCCTGCTGGTGGTGATCCGCCACGCCTGCCACCAGTTCTTCCGGCTCACCACGGGCCGGTGGCGCTTCGTGGGGGTGCACGACGTGCTCCGGCTGGGGGTCGCCACGCTGGTGGGGACCGCCGTCTTCTTCGCGCTGACGCGCGGCGCCCCGTTCCCCCTCTCCGTCCCCGTCTCCGTGGTCGCCGGCGAGGCGATCCTGAACGTCCTCCTCACCTCCGCGGTCTGGATCTCGTACCGCGCCGCCTTCGAGGCGCTCCACTACCGCTTCGCGGGGAACCGGCGCGAGACCACGCGGGTGCTGATCGTGGGGGCCGGCGAGTCCGGGTACATGCTCGCCCGCGAGATGTCGCGCCGGAACACGGGGTACCGTCCGGTGGGCTTCGTGGACGACGACCCGCACAAGTGGGGGACGCGCCTGGCGGGGCTGGAGGTGATCGGCGCGGTGTCCGACCTCCGCGCCATCGCCGACGCGCACGGGGTGCAGGAGCTGATCCTCGCGGTCCCGCACGCCAGCCCCGCGCAGGTGCGCACCATCGTGGACCACTGCGAGGACGTGGGGCTCCCCTTCCGGGTGCTCCCCAGCATCGCGGAGGTGCTCGCGGGCGACGTGCGCCTGGAGCAGGTGCGCGAGGTCCGCATCGAGGACCTCCTCGGACGCGAGCCGGTGCAGCTGGAGCTGCAGGAGCTGGCGGCGGACCTGCGCGACGCCTGCGTCCTGATCACCGGCGCCGCCGGCTCCATCGGCTCGGAGCTGGCGAGGCAGATCGCGCTGCACAACCCGGCCGGGCTGGTCCTCTTCGACCAGGCCGAGACCGAGCTCTACTACCTGGAGCTGGAGATCCGCGAGCGGCATCCCCGGCTGCCGATCGTCCCGGTGATCGGCGACGTGGTGGACCGCGACGCCGTGGAGGCGGTGTTCGAGGCGTACGCGCCCACCCACGTCTTCCACGCGGCGGCGTACAAGCACGTGCCCATGATGGAGGCCAACGTGCGCCAGGCCGTCCGCAACAACGCCCTCGGGACCTGGGTGGTGGCCGAGGCGTCCGGGCGGCACGGGGTGCTCCGCTTCGTGCTGGTGAGCACGGACAAGGCGGTCAAGCCGGTGAGCGTCATGGGCGCGACCAAGCGGCTGGCGGAGCTGGTCGTCCTGGAGCTGCAGGACCGGCACCCGGAGACGGTCTACGCCGCGGTGCGCTTCGGCAACGTGCTGGGGAGCAACGGGAGCGTCATCCCGCTGTTCAGGCGGCAGCTCGCCGCCGGACGGCCGCTGACGGTGACGCACCCGGACGCCACCCGCTACTTCATGACCATCCCCGAGGCGGTGCAGCTCATCCTGCAGGCATCGCTCCTCCCCGAGATCCGCGGGCAGATCGCGATGCTGGAGATGGGGGAGCCGGTGCGGATCCTGGAGCTCGCGCGCAACCTGCTCCGGCTGGCCGGGAACCGCTCGCGCCGGCGGAGCATCGTCTTCACCGGGCTCCGGCCGGGGGAGAAGCTCCACGAGGAGCTGGTCGCCCCCGACGAGGAGACCATCGAGACGGCCATCCCGAAGGTCAGGCTCATCAAGGCCGCCGAGGCGCCGGGCTGGTCGGTCACCGGCACGCTCGCGACCTGGGACGTGGCCTTCCGGTCGCACCGCGACGCCGACGTGGCCGCCGCCCTCGCCGAGATCTTCCCGGGGCTGGGCGGCGGCGGCCGGGAGCTGGTCGCCTCCACCCTCCCGGTGCGCGACGGCATGTCCGGCATGCCGCTGGAGCAGACGGCGCGCTAGCGCCGTCCGCCTCGCGCCGCATGCCCTCCGCCACCGCGCTCCGGCACCACCGCCACGTGCTCCCCAGCGAAGCTCCCGGGCCGGAGGCGCGTGGGGCGCCCGCCGTGCCGGACCTCTCCATCGTCATCGTCAACCGGAACACCCGCGCCCTGCTGGAGGCGTGCCTCGCCTCCATCCGGTCGTCCCCGGAGACGCCGGGCCTGGAAGTGATTGTGGTGGACAACGGCTCCACCGACGGCAGCCCGGAGATGGTCCGGACGAGCTTCCCGGAGGTCCGGCTGATCGCGAACGCCGAGAACACCGGGTACGCCTTCCCCAACAACCAGGGCATCGCGGCGAGCCGCGGCCGATACGTGCTGCTGCTGAACAGCGACACGGAGGTGCGCCCGTCCGCCCTCGGCCGGATGGTGGAGTTCATGGACTCCCACCCGGAGGCCGGGGCGTGCGGGCCGCTGCTGCGCTTCCCGGACGGCCGGCTGCAGCGCTCCTGCTACAGCGTCCCGTCGCCGCGGACGTTCGTCTCCACCATGCTGACGCTGGACCGGCGCTTCCCCCGCAGCCGGCTGTTCGGCAACCAGCACACGGGGTTCGGCCACGACCGCACCGCCGAGGTGGAGGCCGTGCTGGGCGCGGCGCTCCTGGTGCGGCGCGAGGCGCTGGAGCGGGTGGGGGGGCTCGACGAGCGGCTGCGCATCCACTACAACGACTTCGACTGGTGCCTGCGCATCCGCGAGGAGGGGTGGAAGCTCTTCTTCGTGCACGACGCGGAGGTCGTCCACCACCTGCAGGCCACCACGCGGGCCGAGAACCGCCACCTGGAGCTGCAGCCGGAGCTGGTCCGCAACCTGTTCGAGTACTTCCGCAAGCACTACGGGGCGGCGGGGGTGCGATGGGTCCGCATCGCGATGCTGGTGGGCTGGGGTGGACGCTGGCTCGCGTTCGGGGCGCTCGACCGCCTGCGGGGGCGGCGGGGCGACCCGGCCGCGTCGCGCCAGCGCCTGGGGCTGGCGCGCGCGGCGCTGAGCGGCCGTCCGGAGCGGTCCGGGAGCGCGACGAACACGAGCGACGGAGAGGCGGGCGAGTGAAGGGGATCATCCTGGCGGGGGGCTCGGGGACGCGGCTGTACCCGATCACCCAGGTCATCAGCAAGCAGCTGATGCCGGTGTACGACAAGCCGATGATCTACTACCCGCTCACCACGCTCATGCTGGCGGGGATCCGGGAGATGCTGGTGATCTCGACGCCGCACGACCTCCCCCTCTTCCGGGAGCTCCTCGGCGACGGGACCAAGTGGGGGATCCGGCTCGAATACGCCGCGCAGCCCCGGCCCGAGGGGCTCGCGCAGGCGTTCATCATCGGGCGCGACTTCACCGGCGACGGGCCCGTCTGCCTGATCCTGGGGGACAACATCTTCTACGGCCACGGGCTCACCGACTCGCTGCAGCGCGCCGCCGCCCGTACCGAGGGAGCCACCGTCTTCGGCTACTACGTCAAGGACCCGCAGCGCTACGGCGTGGTGGAGTTCGACGGCCGGGGACGGGTGGTGGGGATCGAGGAGAAGCCGCAGCACCCCAAGTCCAGCTACGCGGTGACGGGGCTGTACTTCTACGACAACCGGGTGCTCGACATCGCCGCGGGCCTGAAGCCGTCCGCGCGCGGGGAGCTGGAGATCACCGACGTGAACCGCGAGTACCTGTGCCGCGGGCGGCTGGACGTGGAGATCATGGGGCGGGGGATGGCCTGGCTGGACACCGGGACGCACGAGTCGCTCCTCCAGGCGTCCAACTTCATCGAGACCATCGAGCAGCGGCAGGGGCTCAAGGTGGCGTGCCCGGAGGAGATCGCGTACCGCTCGGGGTGGATCGGGGCGGCGGAGCTGGAGCGGCTCGCCGCGCCCCTGCGCAACGGGTACGGGGAGTACCTGCTGGACATCCTGCGCCGGGAGCCGATCGGGTAGCGTCCCGGGCCGCCCGGACGCGAGCGAGCCCGCCGC
>DATABU010000652.1:0-2641 GCA_036259415.1 Longimicrobiaceae bacterium | reverse complement strand
GCCCCGGGCGGGGTCCATGCCCGAGGGGCCGCGGCACGGGAGCCGCGGTCCCCCCATCGAACCGGACGGAAAGATGAACCGGATCCTGGCATACCTTGCGGAGCCGGAGGAGCGCCGGCCGACGGGCGACTACTGGGTCGTCGCCGGCCTCTTCGGCACCTTCTACGTCGCCGCGGACGTCGCGCGCGGCGTGGAGCGGGCGCTGGACCGGGCGTGGGGCCGCTGGGTGGTCTTCCGGGACCTCTCGGGCTCGCGCATCCGGGTCCGGCGGAAGCTGGTCTACGGCGTGTACGAATCCACCGCCGAGCAGCGCCGGGCGGACCGCGAGTTCTACCGCGCGCTCTCGGAGGAGAGCGAGGCCGACCCGCGCCCGTGGGAGTAGCGTCCCGCGGGCCGGGGCGGCGGGGGAGGGGAGGGGCGCCGGGCGGTCCGGCGTCCCTCCGTCGAGACGAGAACGAGCGGCGCGGGAAAGCGCCAGGAGAGGACGATGCGGATCTTCGGGCAGCACGACGAGAACACCATCCGGCAGCTGCAGGACGTCGCTAGCCGGGCGGAGAAGGCTTCGCTCATGGCGGACGGGCACGTCGGCTACGTCATGCCCATCGGCGGGGTGGCGGCATACCGCAACCGGGTCTCCGTGGTGGGCGTGGGATTCGACATCGCGTGCGGCAACGCAGCGATCCGGACCGACCTCACCCTGGAGCAGCTCTCCGGCGGGATGACCCTGGACGAGGTGCGCAGCAACCCGCACCGCTTCACCCAGAACCGCCGGGTGCGGGAGCTCGCGGACGAGATCGCCGGGACGGTGTCCTTCGGGATCGGGCGGAAGAACCGGGCGGACGACGCGCCGACCGACCACCCGCTCTTCCAGGACCCGGCCTGGTACGCCATCCCCAACCGGGGGAGCTACCGGGACGACCTGCGGGAGAAGGCGCGGAAGCAGCTCGGGACCGTGGGCTCGGGGAACCACTACGTGGACGTGTTCGCCGACGAGGCGGGCACGGTCTGGGTGGGGGTGCACTTCGGCTCGCGCGGCTTCGGGCACACCGTCGCCAGCGGTTTCCTGGCGCTCGGGCAAGGGCGCGACTGGGGCGAGCGGGTCCCGGAGAAGGAGGTCCTGCTGGAGCTGGACGCGCCCGTGGGGCACGACTACTGGCAGCTGATGGAGCTGGCCGGGCGCTACGCCTACGCCGGGCGGGAGTGGGTGGCCCGCAAGGTGACGGAGATCCTGGGCGGGACCGAGCAGGAGCTGGTGCACAACCACCACAACTTCGCCTGGAAGGAGGAGCACGACGGCCAGGAGTACGTGGTGGTGCGCAAGGGCGCCACGCCGGCGTTCCCCGGGCAGAAGGGGTTCATCGGCGGCTCCATGGGCGACGACGCGGTGATCGTGCGGGGGACCCCCGCCGAGAACGCCGACCACGAGACCGCGCTGGCGCAGCGGGAAGCCCTGTTCTCTACCGTGCACGGCGCGGGGCGGGTGATGTCCCGCACCGCGGCGGCGGGGAAGCGCCACCGCAAGACCGGGCGCGTCATCACCCCAGGCCGGGTCACCCCGGAGATGATGAAGGAGTGGATCGCGGAGCGGGGCGTGGTGCTGCGCGGGGGCGGGCTGGACGAGAGCCCCCACGCGTACCGGCGCCTCCCCCGGGTGCTGGCCGAGCAGGGCGGGACGGTGGAGGTGCTGCACACGCTCCGACCGCTCATCGTGGTCATGGCCGGCGCCGACGAGTTCGACCCGTACAAGGACTGAGGACCGGGGCGGCGCACGAAGTGCCGCCCCGCACCATTCATGGAGATGAGCACCTCCGGCTTCGCATTCCGCTGGGACGTGTCCCGCCCCGAGCAGCTCGGCACGCTGCCGCGCGGCGAGCCGGCGCCCGACTACCCGGAGTTCCTCGCCGACCTGCGGGCGTGCTGCGCGCGGGTGGTCGCTTGCTGCGCCGACGGGCGGCCGGTGTTCGTCGGGCGCTCGCCGGAAAGCGTCCACGACCACCTGGCCGGCCTGCTGGCGAACACCCGCTGGCGGGACCGCCTCACACTGCTGAACCTCTCCGTCTATCACTGGACCGCGGACGAGCTCGCCCGGCAGGAGCCGGCGGGGCTCGCCGCCCTGCGCGCGCAGCTCCGGCGCCTGGGGCTGGATCCCGCCGCGCTGGCGGCCGCCCCGCGACCCGTGGTGCTCGTGGACCTGGTGGCGAGTGGCTCCACGCTGGGGCTGCTGCAGGAGCTGCTGCGGGGGTGGGCGGAGGCGGAGGGCGTGGACCCCGAAGCCGTGCGCCGACGGCTGCGCTTCGTGGGGATCGTGGACCGCCACGGGCACCGGCCGAAGCACTGGCTCTGGTCGCGCCACGTGGAGTGGGCGGCGGAGTACCGGCCCCGCGCGCTGCGCAGCGTGGCGGTGCCGTGGCGGCTCTGGGACTACCTGGGCAACCGGCAGCGCAAGGTGTCGCGCTGGAACCCGCCCATGCGCTGGGGGAGGGAGGAGATGGCGAGGCCACCCCGGGAGACGGAGCACGTAGAGGCGCTGCGGCTCGCCGCATGGCTGCACGATGCGGGGCGAGGAAGGGCGGAGCGGGAGCGCTTCGCGGCGGCGCTCGCGGCGCAGCCGGAGATGCGGGAGCGCTGGCTGCGCGCACTG
>DATABU010000651.1:0-7059 GCA_036259415.1 Longimicrobiaceae bacterium | reverse complement strand
ACGCCAGCCCCAGCTGCCGGATGTGCCGCAGCCGCTGGAACTCCGGGGTGTCGATGACCCGCACCGCGACGGGGTCGAGCCGGATGGTGTTCCAGAGCGGGTCGCGGACGACCTCGAACTCCTGCGGCGGGGGCGGATCGGATTGTGGCATCGGAGCGGACGAGTCTAGGCGCGGCGCGGGGAGGTGTCAAGAAGCGCCCGGCCGGAGAGCGCCCTGTCCACTCCGGCCCCGCTCCTTGGATTGTCGGCACCCGGCGGCAACCTTCTGAAGCGTCCCCACCGTCCACCCCGCTCCGACCCCCCGCGTGCACCGGATCTCCGCCGCGCTCCTCGCCGCGCTGGCCCTCCTGCTCGCCGCCGCGCCGGCGCACGCCCAGCGCGACCGCACCGCCCGCCTCTCGGTGTTGGTGGTGGACAGCGCCGCCCGCCCCGTCGCGGGGACGCGCGTGCAGGTGAACGGCGCGCCCGCCGCGGCCTGGTCCGACCGCGCGGGGCTCGCGGTGACGCGCCCCGGAGGGCGGCTGATGGTGCTCTCCACGCGCGGACCGGGGAGCCTGGAGGCGGCCGACTGCGTCCCCGCGGTGTTCGTGGACGGTCTCCCCGCCGACATGGAGCTGCTGGGCGCGCTCTCGCCCGCGGAGGTGGAGGCGGTGGAGGGATACTCCGGGTCCGCCACCGCGCCGGGGGAGTACGCGGGGGCCTCGGTGTGCGGGGTGATCCTGGTGTGGACCCGGCGAGGGGCCTGAGGGGGGTTCTGCCCGCCTCTGAAGCGGGATCCCCGCAAGACGAGGCGCCCCCGGCCGCAGGGACCGGGGGCGCCTCGTCATGATGGGCCGGCAACCGTCCGTCAGCCGGCCTTCGGACCCGCCTTGCGGACCTCCGCGGGGACGCGGTCGGCGAACTGCGCGAAGTTCTTCTGGAACGCCTCCGCCAGCTCGCGCGCCTTGGCGTCGTACGCCTCCCGGTCCTCCCAGGTCTCCCGCGGGAGGAGCACCTCGGAGGGGACGCCGGGAACGCTCGTGGGCACCTGGAGCCCGAAGAACGGGGCCTCCGTGGTCTCCACGCCGTCCAGCTCGCCCGCGAGCGCGGCGCGCACCATGGCCCGGGTGTAGCCCAGCTTCATCCGCGAGCCCACCCCGTACGGTCCGCCCGTCCAGCCGGTGTTCACCAGCCAGACGCGGGAGCCGTGCTCCTCGATCTTCTTCCCCAGCATGTCGGCGTACACGCTCGGGTGCAGCGACAGGAACGCCGCGCCGAAGCAGGCCGAGAAGGTGGGCTGCGGCTCCTTCACCCCGCGCTCCGTCCCGGCCACCTTGGCGGTGTAGCCGGAGAGGAAGTAGAACATCGCCTGCTCCGGCGTGAGCCGCGAGATCGGGGGGAGCACGCCGTAGGCGTCCGCGGTGAGGAAGACGATGTTCCGGGGGTGCCCGCCGCGCGCGCCCGGGACGAAGTTGGCGATGTAGTGCAGCGGGTACGAGATGCGGGTGTTCTCGGTGATGCTGATGTCGTCGAAGTCCACCCGCCGCTGCTCGTCCACGATGCAGTTCTCCAGCACCGTCCCGAACATGCGCGTGGTCGCGTAGATCTCCGGCTCGCCCTCGGGGGAGAGCTTCACCGCCTTGGCGTAGCAGCCGCCCTCGAAGTTGAAGATCCCCTCGTCGCTCCAGCCGTGCTCGTCGTCGCCGATCAGCCCGCGCTCCGGGTCCGCCGAGAGCGTGGTCTTCCCGGTGCCGGAGAGCCCGAAGAAGAGCGCGGTGTCGCCCCCGGGCCCCACGTTGGCCGAGCAGTGCATGGAGAGCACGCCGCGGAGCGGGAGGAGGTAGTTGAGGACGCCGAACACCGACTTCTTGATCTCGCCCGCGTAGCGGGTCCCGCCGATGAGCACCTCCTTCGCCGCGAAGTTGATCAGGATGAAGGTGCTGGTGCGGGTGCCGTGCCGGGCGGGGTCGGCCTCGTACTCCGGGGCGTGCAGGACGGTGAAGCCCGGCGCGAAGCTGTCGAGCTCCTCGTCTTCCGGGCGCCGGAACATGTTGTACGCGAACAGGTTGTGCCACGCGTTCGGGGTGATGGCACGGACCGGGAGGCGGTACTCCGGGTCGGCGCCGGCCCACATGTCGCGCACGTACAGGTCCTGCCCCTCCAGGTGCGCCAGCACGTCCTCGCGCAGGGCGGCGTAGTGCTCCGGCGAGATGGGGACGTTCACCTTCCCCCACCAGACGTGCTCCTCCGAGGAGGGCTCGCGGACCACGAAGCGGTCGTTGGGGGAGCGGCCCGTGTGCGGCGAGGTCACCGCGTTGAAGGGGCCGCCCTCCACCAGGCTCCCCTCGCCGCGGCGGACGGCGTGCTCCACCAGCTCCGCGGGCGTCAGGTTCCAGAACACCGTGCCTGGGTTGCGGATCCCGTGCTCGTCGAGCCCGTGGCTGCTCTCGCGCCCGAACGTCGGCGCGGGCGATTCGGAGGTAACGGTCGTCGCCATATGGATGCGGTGCGTCGCGGTCGGATCGGAATGGAAACGCCCGCGCCAGGTGCGGAGCACGCGGGATCGGAAACCTGCATATGTAGCACCGGGTGGGGACCGGCGCAAGTGAGCCCCGCTCAGTTCCACACGGACGAACCCCGGGCCGGAGGGGCCGGCCCGGGGTTCGCGTTCGGCGCCGCCGCCGCCGCTACTGGCGCTCGTAGCGGACGGAGAAGTCTCCCCCCGAATACGTCAGGAAGCGCCCCTCCACCTGGCCGCTGTACGAGAACCCCTGCTCGGTGGTGCTCGGAGGGACGGTGAAGGTCACGGTGGAGCCGGAGACCGCGTAGGTGCCGTTCTCGATGGCGGCGTCCGTCTCCGTCGTCCCGTCGGTGTAGAACGCCCGGAGCTGGAGGGTCTCCGTGTACGACCGGTCCTGGCGCAGCACCAGGGCGCCGGAGGTGATCTCCACCCGTATCTCCGCGTTCTGGAAGACGGTCGCGGGGACGTTCGCGCCGTTGAACTGGCGGAGCGCGTAGGTGCCGTCGACCTGGGCCGCGGGGCCCGTGGAAAGGTCGCCGCCCGAGCAGGAGGCGAGGCCGACGACGAGGGCGAGCACGGCGAGCAGGGGCCGGATCTTCATGGGAGGCGCTCCGGAAAGGGAGAGGAGGGACGGCCTGTCCCCGCCGGGTGCAATGGCTGTGCCTCCCTCCAGGTCGCGCGGCGTGCGGGTCCGTCCACCCCCACGGATGCACGGCGGCCCCGGAACCTTGCACCGGTCCCGGGGCCGCCGCCCGTGCTTCGTGCCGCGTGCTTCAGGCGGCCGGGGCGGCCTCCTCCTCCTCCTCGTGCCCGTGCAGGTGGAAGCGGCCGGAGAGGGCGGTCATCTCGGCGGCCATGCGGGCCAGCTCGTGGCTGGTGGCGGAGAGCTGCTCGGTGGCGGCGGTCTGCTCCTGCGCGGCCGCGGCGGTGTGCTCCGCGCGCTCGCGGCTGGACCCGGCGATCTGCCGCACCTCCTGCATGGCGTCCAGCAGCTCGCTCATCACCCCGGCCTGCGCCTCCACGTCGGCGTGCATCCGCTCGATGGCGGCGCCCGCGTTGCGGAGCGCCTCCAGCAGCGCGTCCAGCGCCGCCCGGCTCCCCTCCGAGGCCGTCCCCACCCCCTCCAGCTGCCCGCGCACGGCGCCGAGCTGCGCGCGCACCTCGCCGATGGCGCGGCGGGTGTCCTCCACCACCACCGCCACGTCCGCCGCGGAGACCCCGGACTCGCCCGCCAGCTTGCGGACCTCGTCGGCCACCACGGCGAAGCCGCGGCCGTGCTCACCGGCGCGGGCGGCCTCGATGGCCGCGTTAAGCGCCAGCAGGTTGGTCTGCCGGGCGATCTGCTGGATGGCGTCCACGAAGCCGCCGATGCGCTCGCCGGCCGTGTCCAGCGTGTCGAGCGAGGCCGCCGAGCTGCGCACCCCGTCGCCCACGTCCAGGAGGAGCGAGCCGGCCTGGGCGATGCGGCCCGCGTGCCCGTCCGTCTCGCGGGCGGTGCGGCGCGCCTCCTCGGCCGAGGCCGACGCCTCCTCGCGGAGCCCCACGTTGCGCTCGGCCAGGCGCTCGACCGCGTCCGCGCCGCGGGCGATCAGCGACATCTGCCGCTCCGCGTGCACGGCGGTGCTCTCCGAGGCGGTCCCCACCTCGCTGGCGGACTGCTGCACGTGCTCCGCGGTGGCCGCCAGCTCCTCGGCGAGCGTGGCGAGCGAGCTCGACTGGTCCTGCAGCTCGCGCAGCAGCACGTCCACCGAGCGAGAGAGCCGGTTGGCGCTGCGGAAGACCAGCCCGACGTTGCTCTGCCCCTCCTCGGGGAGCCGGCCGGTGAAGTCGCCCCCGGCCATGCGGCCCAGCGTCGCCCGGAGCTGCTGCAGGCGCTGGAGGAGCTCGGCGAACTGCGCGTCGCTCAGCGCGCCGATCCCCACGAAGAAGAACCACTCGGTCGCCACCAGCGCCACGGGGACGGCCTCGCCGGCCGCCGCGAAGCCGGCCCAGCGGCCCAGCGGCCAGAGCACGGCCAGGGCGAAGAGCATCAGCCGCCCTGCGCGCGGCGCCTGGAGGGCGGCGTCGGCCACCGCGAAGGCCAGGAGCGGGAGCACCACGTACCCCTGCGGCCCCAGCGAGGCGCCGAAGCCCGCGATCACCACCGCGTCCACCACCAGCAGCGAGTAGTACTGCCAGGGCGCGAACTTCCCGGCGCGCACCAGGGCCATCGCCAGCCCGTTGGCGACCGCGATGCCGCCGACCAGACCCAGCGAGATGCCGAAGTGCACCTGCATCGCCCCGGTCCAGTACCCCGCCGCGGCCACGACCAGCGCCAGCGGGATCAGCGCCCAGCGCGTGCCGATGCTCTGCGCCTGGTACGCCTCCAGGACGCGCAGCTCCTCCACCGCCGAGGCGTCTTCCATCGGGGGCGGGGGCTCGGCGGGGGGGGCGGCGACCGGCGGGGGCGGGGCCTCGGGACGCGGCGGGTGGTGCGGGCCGGCGGAGTGCCGCGACGGGCGCGAGGCGGGGACGCGCGGGGCTGCGGTTCGGTTCATCGGCGTGGACGCTGCGGGTGGGATGCCCCTGCGGACGGACGGCGCCCCGCGGGTCCGGGGCGCTCCCGCGGGAGGCGGGGGGCGCGCGGATCGCGGGGCCGTGTTCGCTGCCTGACCTGTAGGAGGATCGGACGCGGGACGCGGGGACTTGAGCGAGTGGCAGAAACGTAGACGAAGCGGCCTCGCCAGTCAACCGTCCTTGTCCAATTCAGAGCGCGCGGAGCACGACTGATGCCGCGCTCCTCCCCGACGCGCCGAAGACGCCGCCGCCCGGATGGGTGCTCGCGCCGGTGAGGAAGAGGCCGGGCACCGGGGTGCGGTAGTCGGCCAGCCCCGGGGTGGGGCGGAGGAAGAACATCTGGTCCAGGCTCATCTCCAGGTGCATGACGTTGCCGTTGAAGAGCCCCAGCTCCCGCTCCAGGTCCGGCGGCGTCTGCGTGTACACCCGCTCCACGCACCGGGGGACGTTGGGGGCGAAGCGCCCCACCGCCGCCAGGATGCGCTCCGCCTCGCGCTCGCGGATCGCGTCCCAGGAGGCGCCGCCCGCCAGCGCGTAGGGGTGGTACTGCGCCCAGGCGAAGAGGAGGTGCTTCCCCGCCGGGGCCAGCGAGGGGTCCACCGCCGTCCAGGTCATCGCCACCACGGCGGGGTCGCGCGCCGGCTCGCCGCGGGCGAAGTCGGCGTAGGCGTGGTCCAGGAACGGGGCGGGGGGGCAGAGGAGCTGCAGCCCCCGGTGCATGGGCCCGGGGGAGCCGTCCGCGGGGGCGCCGGCGTAGGCGGGGAGCTCCGAGGTCGCGCAGCGCAGGATCATCCCGAAGCCGTTTCCCACCCGCAGGCGCGCCACCCGGGCGCGCATCTCGGCCGCCTCGGGGACGTCGGCCAGGAGCCGCCCGAAGGTGGTGGCGACGTGGCAACCGGCCAGCACCGCGCGCGCGGCCACCCGGCGCACGGGTCCGGCAGGCGGCGGCTCGGGGGCGTCCAGGGGGAGCCCCGGCTCCGCACCCTCCGACACCTCCACCCCCGCGGCGCGCCCCCCCTCCACCAGGATCCGGCGCACCGGCGTGGCGGTGTGGACCTCGCCGCCGTGCTCGCGCACCAGCCGCACCAGAGCCCCCGCGAGCGCGCCGGATCCGCCCACGGCGCGCTTCACCCCGCTGCGGTGGTAGAGGCCGTGCCACCCCGCCAGCGGCGCCGAGCCCAGCTCCCCCGGCGGCGGCCCGGACTGCGCCGCCATCCACTCGATGGCCGCCCGCACGGCGGGGTGCTCGAAGGTGGCGTCCAGCAGGGCGCGGTAGCCGCCCAGGATGGTCTGGAGCTGCGCCGCCCCGCCGCGGCCGAAGCCGCCGGAGCGCATCATGGTCCAGGCGATCCGCCCCGGCTTCGGGGGGCCCAGGAAGGCCCGCAGCACCGCCTCGCTCACCGGCTCCCACTCCGCCAGGAAGCGGCGGTAGGCGTCCGCGTCGCGCGGCGACACGGCGGCGATGGAGTCGCAGGTGCGGCCCACGTCCTTCCAGAAGTAGATGGCCCGGCCGTCCTCCAGGGGGTAGAAGCCCCAGGGATCGCAGTCCACGTAGCGGAGGCCGTGGCGCTCCAGCTCCAGCTCTTCCAGGATGGGCGTGAGGTGGATCAGGATGTGGGCCGAGGAGCCCACGTCCACGCGGTACCCGTGGAAGACGTCGTCGCGGGTCTGCACGGCGCCGCCCGGGCGGGGGGCGCGCTCGAAGACGGCGACGCGCCTTCCCGCGCGGGCCAGGTAGGCGGCGGCGACCAGGGCGTTGTGCCCCGCGCCGACGATGGCGACGTCCAGCAAAGCGCTTCTTTTGGACTGCATGGTTCGGGCGTGCCCCTCGCTGGCGCTCGGGTCGGGCTGCGGCTCCGTAAGCGGGCACACTACGCCCGCTAACGGAGGCGAGCCCCGCCAAACTGCCGGCGGGTCTCGCCGCTTCGCGCTCGCATCCCTCACGCAGGCTTCGGCGCGGGAGACGGCTTTTGCTGGGTCGCTTGCAATCTGCACGTGCGCGG
>DATABU010000650.1:0-11329 GCA_036259415.1 Longimicrobiaceae bacterium | reverse complement strand
GCACCTCGCATGCGACGCGGCTGCTCGCGTCCTGCTCCAGGTGAGCGTCGAGGATCGAGTCGGCGATATAATCACAAACCTTGTCCGGGTGGCCTTCCGACACGGACTCCGAGGTGAAGGTGTAGGTCGTCCGCACAGGTGCACCTACCACGCTCTCCAAAGCGCTCATTGGGAAATGTTGTTCAGGGTAAGATCAGGGACTTGCTCCAGACGTCCGTGGGGCACGGCGGGCGGGAGCGGGACAAAAAAACCCCCTAGCGATTGGCGCTGGGGGAATCCCGCGCGGTTTAGCACATTTGTAACGCGGAGCAATCGCTAGAAATCGCCGCGGTGCGTCGCCGCACGGGGGAGAGTATAGCGGCGGCCCGACCGCTCCGCAAGGGGCAGCCCGTGCGGAGCGGAGACGCCTTCCCGGGCCCTCAGCGGTGCACGGTGCTCATATCGGGGTAGCGGTCGCCGGCGGTGGCCCCCACGGGGAACACCTCGTCCAGCCGCTCCAGCTCCGCCGGCGAGAGGCGCACTTCCGCCGCGGCCGCGTTCTGCTCCAGGTACTCGCGCCGCTTGGTGCCGGGGATGGGGACGACGTCCTCGCCGCGCGCCGTCACCCAGGCCAGCGCCAGCTGCGAGGGCGTGACGCCCTTCTCGCGCGCCATCTCCTCCACGCTCCGCACCAGGTCCAGGTTGCGCTGGAAGTTCTCCCCCCGGAAGCGAGGGTTGCGGCGGCGGAAGTCGCCCTCCGGGAGGTCCTCGAAGCGCTGGAAGCGCCCCGTGAGGAAGCCGCGGCCCAGCGGGCTGTACGCCACGAACCCGATCCCCAGCTCCCGCACCGTCTCCAGCACCCCGTTCTCCTCCACGTCGCGGGTCCAGAGCGAGTACTCCGTCTGGAGCGCGGTGACGGGGTGCGTGGCGTGGGCGCGGCGGATGGTCTCCGGCGCGGCCTCGCTGAGCCCCAGGTACCGGACCTTCCCCGCCCGCACCAGCTCCGCCATGGCGCCCACCGTCTCCTCGATGGGGACCCCGGGGTCCACCCGGTGCTGGTAGTACAGGTCGACGTGGTCCACCCCCAGCCTGCGGAGCGACGCGTCGCACGCCTGCCGCACGTACTCCGGGTCTCCGCGGACGCCGAGGAACTCGCCGTTCTCGCCGCGCGAGTTGCCGAACTTGGTGGCGAGCACCACCCGGTCGCGCCGGTCGCGGACGGCCTTCCCCACCAGCATCTCGTTGGTGAACGGCCCGTACATGTCCGCGGTGTCCAGGAAGTCGATCCCCAGCTCCAGGGCGCGGTGGATGGTGGCGATGGACTCCGCCTCGTCCCCCGTGCCGTAGAACTCGCTCATCCCCATGCACCCCAGCCCCATGGCCGAGACCTCCAGCCCCTGCCGGCCCAGCGTTCTCCGTTCCATGCGTCCCCTATCCTCGTGTGTGTCCACCCGCCTCCGGCTCCTCGGCGACCCGGAGCACGACCTTCCCCGTGCCGTGGCCGGAGTCCAGGCGCTCGTGCGCGCGGCCGACCTCCTCCAGCGGGAGCACCCGGTCCACCAGCGGCCGCATCCCCCCCTGCTCGATCAGCTTCGCCATCTCGCGCAGCCGGTCCGCCTCGCGGGTGAGGAAGACGCCGAACAGCGTCTGGTTGCGGCTGGAGAGGCCGCCCAGGGTGCCGGCCGGGGTGAGGATGGTCGCCAGCCGCCCGAAGTGCCGGGTGGCCGGGATGCTCTTCGCGATCAGCTCTCCGCCCACCGTGTCGAAGACCGCGTCCACCCCCCTCCCGTCCGTCTCACGCAGCGCCACCTCGGCCGGGTTCTCGCGGGTGTAGTCGATGGTCACGTGCGCGCCGAGCTCCCGCATCACCTGCTGGTTGCGGGTGCCCGCGCTGGCCAGCACCCGCGCCCCGGCGGCCCTGGCGATCTGCACCGCGAAAGAGCCCACGCCCCCCGCCCCACCGTGGATCAGCACCGTCTCGCCGGGCCGGATGCGCATGCGCCGCACGAGCGCCTCCCACGCGGTGCCGCCGGCGAGCGGCACCGCGGCGGCCTCCGCGTGCGTGAGTCCCCGCGGCTTGCGCGCGACGATGCTGGCCGGGGCCACGTTGTATTCGGCGTAGCTCCCCAGCGGGTTGCCGAAGATCTCCGGCGTGTAGTAGACCTCGTCGCCCGGCTCGAACTCCGTCACCTTCGGCCCCACCGCCTCCACCACGCCGGAGACGTCGTAGCCCAGCACCAGCGGCGGCTCCAGCCCCGCCCACCCCGCGTTCTGCCGCAGCTTGGCGTCCACCGGGTTGGTCCCGGAGCACACCACCCGCACCAGCAGCTCGCCCGCGAGCGGCTCCGGCCGCTCCACGTCGCGCTCCTCGAACACCTCCGGCCCGCCGAAGCGGGGGATCACCATCGCTCTCATCTCGCTCCTGCTGCCTCTGCCCCGGGAAGTTCACCCGTGAAGGGTGGGGCGGCGCTGCAAGCCCGGGGCCGCCGCCCCGCTCAGCCCGGGCGTTCCGGCGGCGGCAGGTCGGGGACCCGCCAGCTGACCACCAGGGTGGCGAGCGCGAAGAGCACGATGCTCCAGAGCACCAGGTGCAGCCCCCCCGAGAGCCCCGCCCGGAGGAGCGGGAGCGTCGCCGGGTCCAGCCCGGGGCCGCGCGGGCCGCCCTCGCCGATCAGGTCGCGCACGGCGTCCAGCGACACGCGCCCGGCCAGGCCGGTCCGCTCCAGGTGGCGGCCCAGGTACAGGTTGAGGAGCCCGCCCAGGAGCGCCGCGCCGGTGGCGTTGCCGACATTGCGCATGAGCATGTTGGAGGCGGTGGCGACGCCGCGCTGCCCCCAGGGGACGCTGCTCTGGATGGCGACGATGTAGGTGGTGTTCAGCAGCCCGAAGCCGAGCCCCATCACGAACGCCCCCGCCCCGGTGGGGAGCGGGCCCAGGTCGGCCGCCAGCGCGATCACGAGCGCCCCCAGCAGCGCCGCCGCCCCTCCCAGGCGCACCAGCCGCCGCACCCCCACCCGGACGAAGAGGCGGCCCGCCACCACCGAGGCGATGGGCCACCCGAGCGTCATCCCCGACAGCGTGAAGCCCGCCACCAGCGCCGAGCGTCCGAGCACCCCCTGCACGAAGGTGGGGAGGAAGCTGATGAGCCCGATCATCGCCACGCCCAGGAGGAGGATGGCGGCGTTGCCGAGCCGGATCACGCGGACGCTCCACAGCTCCAGGTGCATCATCGGGTCGGGCGCGCGCCGCTCCTGGCGGACGAAGAGGAGGAGCGCCGCTACGGCCGCCGCGAGCAGCGCGCCCGCCGCGCCGAGGCCCCACTCCCCGCCCTGCGTCAGCGCCAGCATCAGCGCGGTGAGCCCCACCAGGAGGAGGCCGGCGCCCGCGAAGTCGATGCTGCGCTCCCGGTGCTCCACCCGCTCGTGCAGGAAGAGCGCGATCAGCAGCACCGCGATCAGCCCGAAGGGGATGTTGAGCCAGAAGATCCAGTGCCAGTCGGCGTTCTGGACGATGATCCCCCCCGCCAGGGGCCCCACGACGGAGGAGATCCCCCAGACGCTGGCGAGGTATCCCTGCACCCGCCCGCGCTCCTCCAGCGAGTACAGGTCCGCCGCCAGCGTGGAGCTGATGGGGAGCACCGCGCCCGCCCCCGCGCCCTGGAGGAAGCGGAAGCCGATCAGCCACGCCATGGACGGCGCGAAGCCGCACAGCGCGGAGCCCAGCATGAAGGTCAGCACCCCCGCGATGAACACGGGCTTGCGCCCGAACAGGTCGGCCAGCTTGCCGAACACGGGGGTGGTGACCGCCTGCATCAGCAGGTACGACGAGAAGACCCAGCCGTACAGGGAGAAGCCGCCCAGCCTGGCGGCGATGCTCGGCATGGCGGTGGCGACGATCGTCCCCTCGATCGCCGCCAGGAACATCGCCAGCACCAGAGCCGAAAGGACCAGCGGCCGACGCGTCTGCCGCGCCGGCCGCTCCACGGACTCCACGAGTGTAGACATCGACCTCGCTGCGACTTTGAACCGGTGGCGCCGCCCCCCATGCAGGGGTGGTGCCGCAACTCACGTAGAGGCTGTATTACTCACGAGTGAGACATCGGTTCGGCGGATCGCGCCCGGGCCCCTGCCGGCCCGCGGCGCGGTCCACCGGTCAGAGCAGCGCCCGCAGCCTCGCGACCTGCTCCCGCACCGCCTCGGGCGCCGTCCCCCCCTCGCCGCGGCGGCGCGCCACCGCCGCTCCGGGCGCGAAGAGCAGGCGCAGGTCGGCGCCGGAGAACTCGGCGGAGACCTCCACGAACGCCGGGTGCGGCAGCTCGTCCACCCCGCAGCGGGCGGCCTCGGCGCGGCGGACCAGCTTCCCCACTTTCTCGTGCGCCTCGCGGAAGGGGACGCCCTCGCGCACCAGGAAGTCGGCCAGCTCGGTGGCGAGCATCCCGGCGTCCACGGCGGCGGCGCAGCGCTCCACGTCGATCTCCATCTCCCGCACCGTCCCGGCCACCGCGGGGAGGAGCGCCTCCAGCGCATCCCAGGCGCCGAACAGCGCCTCCTTGTCGTCCTGGAGGTCCTTGTTGTAGCCGGAGGGGAGCCCCTTGAGCACCGCGAGGAAGCCGGTGAGGGCGCCCACCAGCCGGCCCGCCTTGCCGCGCGCCAGCTCCATGGCGTCGGGGTTCCGCTTCTGCGGCATCAGCGACGACCCGGTGGAGAAGCGGTCGGAGTGGCGCACGAAGCCCCACTCCCCCGAGGCGAAGAGGACCAGGTCCTCCCCCAGCCGGGAGAGGTGCACCCCCACCAGGGAGGCGACGTAGAGGAGGTCCGCCACCCAGTCGCGGTCGGCGACCGCGTCGATGCTGTTCTGCGACAGGGCGTGGAAGCCCAGCGTCTCCTTGAGGAGCACCCGGTCCACCGGGAACGGGCACCCGGCGATGGCGCCGGAGCCCAGCGGGAGCACGGCGGTGCGCTCGCGGGCCTGCGCCAGCCGCTCCCGGTCGCGGGCCAGCGGCCAGGCGTGCGACAGCAGCCAGTGCGCCGCCGAGACCGGCTGCGCCCGCTGGAGGTGCGTGTACGCCGGCATCACGGTGTCCACGTGCCGCTCCGCCTGCTCCAGTAGCGCGCGCTGCAGGTCGCGGAGCGCCGCGTCCAGCCGCGACGCGGCTCCGCACGCCCACAGCCGCGTGTCGGTGGCCACCTGGTCGTTGCGGGAGCGCCCGGTGTGCAGCTTCCCGGCCACCGCGCCCGCCTCCTCGTACAGCAGCCGCTCCACCAGCGAGTGGATGTCCTCGTCCGGCGCCGCGGCCCACTCCGCCGGCCCCCACCCCTCCAGCCGCGCCCCCACCCGGTCCAGCCCGGCGCGCAGCTCCGCGCCCTCCGTGGCGGTGAGCACCCCCGCGGCGGCGAGCGCCTCCGCCCACGCCTGGCTCCCCGCCACGTCCTCCCGCCAGAGGCGGAAGTCCACGGGGAGCGAGCGGTTCAGCCGGTCCATCTCGGGCGCGGGCCCGGCGGCGAAGCGCCCCCCCCAGAGGCGGGCGACGGGGACGGCGGAGGCGCTGCTGGACATGGCTCTCTCTCCTTCTCCGTGGTGTCTCAGTCCGCGGCCACGTCGGTCAGCACCGGCGCGAACGCCGGCGCGGGCTGGACGACGCCCTCCCGCTCCTTCAGCGCGGCGACACGCATGGGAAGGCCGTAGAGGCGGATGAAGCCGGCGGCGTCGGCCTGGTCGTAGACGTCGTCCTCGCCGAAGGTGACGAAGCGCTCGTCGTACAGCGAGTGGGCGCTGCTGCGGCCGGCGACGGTGAGGCTGCCCTTGTACAGCTTCAGGCGCACCTCGCCGGTGACGCGCTCCTGCGTCACGTCGACCAGCGCGTCCATGGCGGCGCGCTCGGTGGTCCACCAGCGGCCCTCGTACACCAGGTCGGCGTAGCGTGGGGCGATGGAGTCCTTGAGCGCCAGCGTGCGGCGGTCCAGCACCAGCTGCTCCAGCTCGGAGTGCGCGGCGTAGAGCAGGGTGCCGCCGGGGGTCTCGTAGACCCCGCGCGACTTCATCCCCACCAGGCGGTCCTCCACCAGGTCGATGCGGCCGATGCCGTGCAGCCCGCCCACCTCGTTCAGGCGCTCCAGCAGCGCCACGGCGCCCAGCGCCTCGCCGTCCACCGTGACGGGGTAGCCGCGCTCGAAGCCGATGGTGACGTACTCGGCCCGGTTCGGCGCGTCCTCCGGGGAGCGGGTCAGCAGGAACATGTCCTCCTGCGGCTCGAACGCCGGGTCCTCCAGCGGGCCGCCCTCGTGCGACACGTGCCAGATGTTGCGGTCGCGGGAGTAGATCTTCTCGCGGGTGGCGGTCACCGGGACGCCGTGGACGGCGGCGTAGTCCAGCGCGTCCTCGCGGGAGCGGATGTCCCACTCGCGCCAGGGAGCCACGACCTTCATCTCCGGCGCCAGGCAGGCGTAGGTCAGCTCGAAGCGGACCTGGTCGTTCCCCTTGCCGGTGCAGCCGTGCGCCAGCGTCCGGGCGCCCACCCGCCTCGCCACCTCCACCTGCCGCCTGGCGATGATGGGGCGCGCCATGGAGGTGCCCAGCAGGTACTTCCGCCCGTACACGGCTCCGGAGCGCAGCGTCGGCCAGACGTACTCGGTCAGGAACTCTTCGCGGAGGTCCTCCACCCAGCACTCCCGGGCGCCGGAGGCGAGCGCCTTGGCGACCAGCCCGTCCAGCTCCTCCCCCTGCCCCACGTCGGCGGCCACGCAGACCACCTCGGCGCCGTGGTTCTCCTTGAGCCAGGGGACGATGATCGAGGTGTCGAGTCCGCCCGAGTAGGCGAGGACGATGGTGTCTTGGGTCATCTGCGTAGTCTCCTGTCTCAAAGGACTTCCTTGACCACCGCGATCTCGTCGCAGGCGTGGATCTTGGGGCACTGGCGGCAGTCCGCCCACACCTTCAGCGGGAACATCTCCTTCTGCACCGTCCGGTAGCCGACCTTGTGGAAGAACGCGTCCTGGAGCGTCAGCGCGAACACCGTCCCGATCCCCAGGGCGCGCGCCTCCTCCTCGATGCGCTCCACCAGCCTGCGGCCCACGCCCACCCCGTGCGCGTCGCCGTGCACGGCCAGCGAGCCCAGCTCGGCCAGCTGCGGGGTGTAGACGCGCAGCGCGGCGCACCCCAGGACGCGGCCGTCCCCGGCCTCGGCGACCACGAACTCGCGGAAGTTGCGCGAGAGTTGCTCGATGGTCTTGGGGAGCATCAGCTCCCGTGCGGCGAAGCCGTTGATGAGCGGCTCCAGCTGCTGCATGTCGGCCACGCGCGCGCCACGGACCCGGACCTGCGCGCGGGAGGGCGCCTCCGGGGCCAGCAGCGGCCCGCCCGACCAGGAGGGCGGAGCCTCCACGTTCTCCGTGAGCATCAGAGCGCCTCCTCCAGGACCGCGATCCCCCGCGCCAGCTCCTCGTCCGTCGCCACCAGCGGCGGGACGACGCGCACCACCTCCGGCCCCGCCGTGCAGAGCAGCAGCCCCGCCTCCAGCGCGCGGGACACCACCTCGCCGGCGGGCTTCGCCAGCTCCACCCCCCAGATCATCCCCGCCCCGCGCACCGCCGTCACCCCGGCGTGCCGCAGCGCCAGCGCGCCCAGCAGGTCGGCGAGGAGGGCGCCCTTGCGCCGCACCTCCGCCAGGAACGCCGGGTCGCCGATCTTCCGGCAGGCGGCCAGCGCGGCGCTCGCCACCAGCGGCCCGCCCCCGAAGGTGGTGGCGTGGTCGCCCGGGCGGAGGGCGGAGGCGACGCGCTCCGTGAGCAGCACCGCGCCCATGGGGAGCCCGCCGGCCAGCGGCTTCGCCACCGTGAGGAGGTCCGGCGCCACCCCGGCGGCCTCGTGCGCCCAGAGGTGCCCGGTGCGCCCCAGCCCCACCTGCACCTCGTCGAACACCAGCAGCGCGCCGGCCTCGTCGCAGAGGACGCGCAGCGCCCGCAGGAAGGGGTGCGGCACCGGGAGGACGCCGCCCTCGCCCTGGATGGGCTCCACGATCACCGCCGCGATGCGGCCGGTGCGGAGCCGCTCCGCGAGCGCCTGCACGTCGCCCACCTCGCAGAAGTGCACGCCCGGCATCAGCGGGCGGAACGGCTCCTGGTAGGCGGGGCGGTCGGTGGCGGCCAGGGCGCCCATGGTGCGCCCGTGGAAGCCGCCCCGGAAGGCCAGCACCCCCGTGCGCTCCTCGTGGCCCTGCTCGCGCGCCCAGCGCCGCGCGAACTTGACGGCGCCCTCGTTGGCCTCCGCCCCCGAGTTGCAGAAGAAGACGCGGTCGGCGAAGGAGTGCGCGGCCAGCCACCCGGCCAGCTCCGCCGCGGGTCGCGTGCGGAACAGGTTGGAGGCGTGGATCAGCCCCGCGTCCAGCGCGCCGCGGACCGCGTCGGCCACGTCGGGGTCGCCGTAGCCCAGCGCGTTCACCGCGATCCCGCTGGTGAAGTCCAGGTAGCGCGTCCCGTCCTCGGCCAGGAGGTGCGAGCCCTCGCCGCCCACGAAGACGGGGCCGGCGGGCCGGTAGACGCCCAGCAGGGCGCCGTCGGAGGTGACGGTCTCTGTCGCCATGTCGATCTCGCTCAAGCGGTCCCCGCGGCGGCCGGCGCGCGCAGCACCCGGGTCCCCGCGCCGTGGTCTTCCAGCATCTCCAGCCCCCCGATCCGCACCCGCCCGGCCGCCGCCGCCGCCCGCGCCGCGGCGCGGAGCTTGGGCGCCATCCCCCCGGAGGCGGTCCCGGACGCGACCAGCTCCTCCACCTCGTCCGCGCCCACCCGCGGCAGCGCGGCGCCGCCGTCCAGCACACCCGGGACGTCGGAGACGAAGAGCAGCTCCGCGGCCCGCATCGCCCCGGCGACCGCGGCGGCCGCGGCGTCGGCGTTTACGTTGAGCGCCCCGCCGTCGGGCCCGCGCGACACCGGCGAGACCACCGGGACCAGCCCCAGCTCCAGCCAGGCCACCAGCAGGCGCGTGCGCACGTCGGCGACGCGCCCGGTCCGCCCCAGCGTCCCTCCCCGCAGCACCTCGGCGCGCAGGAGGCCGCCGTCCTCGCCGGAGATCCCCACCGCGTCCACCCCGGCCGAGAGCAGCGCGGCCACCAGGCGCTTGTTCACCACGCCGGAGAGGACCATCGCCACCGCGCGGAGCGACTCGGGGGTGGTCACCCGCAGCCCGTCGCGCCACTCCGGCTCGGCGCCCAGCGCGCGCTGCAGCGCGCTGACCTCCTTGCCGCCGCCGTGCACCACCACCGTCGATCCCCCGCGCCGGGCCAGCGTCCGGGCGAAGCGCTCCACCCAGGCGGCGTCGTCCACCTCGTTGCCGCCCACCTTCACCACCGTGATCCCGCGGCTCACTCCAGCCCCTCCGTCTCGTCCAGGCCGAACATCAGGTTGAGGTTCTGCACCGCCTGCCCGGCGGCCCCCTTGACCAGGTTGTCGATCGCCGCCACCACCGTGAGCATGGGGGCCGAGACGCCGGCCACCGGCGCCACGCCCACCGCCACCCGGTTGGTCCCCACCACGTCCGCCAGCGAGGGGGTGCGGCCGGCGGTCACCTCGACGAACGGCTCGGCGGCGTACGCCCCGGCCCAGAGCGTCTCGGGCTCCTCCAGCGGCTCGCGCAGGACGACGTGGATGGTCTCCAGGATCCCCCGGCGCACCGGGAGGAGGTGCGGCGTGAACACCAGCTCCGGCGCCGCGCCCCCCGCGAGCCCCGCCGCCTGGTCGCGCATCTCCGCCAGGTGCCGGTGCGTGTTCCCCACGGCGTACGCCCGGAAGTCCTCCGCGACCTCGGCGAAGAGCAGCTCGCGCTTCGGCGAGCGCCCCGCCCCGGTCACCCCGGAGGCGGCGTTCACGACCACCGGCCCGGCGAGCAGCCCCGCCCGGAGCAGCGGCGCCAGCGCCAGGACCGCGGCGGTCGGGTAGCATCCCGGGTTCGCGACCAGCGAGGCGCAGCGGATGCGCTCCCGGTGCAGCTCCGGGAGCCCGTACACCGCCCCGCGCGCCCACTCCGGCGTCTGCGGACCGGGGACGCGCAGGTCGGCCGACAGGTCCACCACCCGCGCCCCCGCCGCCAGCGCCCGCTCCGCCCACGCGGCCGACTCGCCGTGCGGGAGGCAGGAGAGCACCACGTCGCACGCGCCCAGCTCCGCGTCCTCCGCCCGCACCAGCTCCAGCTCCGGCGCGGAGCGTTCCAGCGAGCGCAGCGGCCGGCCGGCCTCGCTCTGCGAAGTGGCCCAGGCGAGCTCCACCCCGGGGTGGCGGGAAAGAAGGCGGACGGCCTCGCGCCCGGTGTAACCGCTGGCCCCGAGGACGCCCGCCCTGACGACGGAGCGGCTATTCATGGCGGTGAATATATATCCGCTCTCCGGATTGTCAACCACTCCCGCGGATGGTTATTCAGCACGCGGCGTGCTCGCCTGCTCCGTCCTCCCCCGCCGGCATGGAACACGCGTCCGGCCCCGGACGAGGCGGGCGGTGCACAGCGAGCGCGGAGAGGGCGATGGCGGGCGGAGAGCGAGGCGGGTGGGAGTACGCGGGCCGGTGGGGGCTGGTGACGGGCGCGTCCTCGGGGATCGGCGAGGAGGTCGCCCGGCGGCTGGCGTCGCGGGGGATGAGCCTGGTGCTGGCCGCGCGGCGGGAGGAGCGCCTGGCGGAGCTGGCCGAGGAGCTGCGCCGCGCGCACGGGGTGGAGGCGGTGGCGCTCCCGGCGGACCTGGGGAAGCCGGGCGCGGCCGGGGTTCTCTGGCTGGAGGCGACCGACGGGCGGGAGATCCACCTGGTCGTGAACAACGCCGGCTTCGGCATGAAGGGGCGCTTCGACGAGCTCTCCCTGGAGCGGCAGGCGGAGATGGTGCGCCTGAACTGCACGGCGCCGATGGAGCTGACGCACCTGGCGCTCCCGCCCATGCGCGCCCGGGGCTCCGGCGGGATCGTCAACGTGGCCTCGGTGGCCGCCTTCCAGCCGATCCCGGAGCTGGCCGTCTACGCGGCGAGCAAGGCGTTCGTGCTGGCCCTGTCGCAGGCGGTGGCGGAGGAGCAGCGCGGGAGCGGGGTGCGCGTGGTGGCGCTCTGCCCCGGCCCCGTGGCGACCGGGTTCCAGGAGGTGGCCGGCACACGGGTGTCGGAGCGTACGCCCGGGATCATGACGGCGGGGGAGGTCGCGGAGGCGGCGCTGCGGGCGCTGGAGGCGGGGCGGGACACGGTGGTCCCGGGGGTGCTGAACCGGCTGGGGACGGTGGCCGGGCGGGTGTTCCCCCGCTCGCTGGTGCTCCGCGCGGCGAAGACGATCCTGAAGCGGCTGCGGTGACGAATCGAGGGGGGGGGGGGGGGGGGGGGGGGGGGGG
>DATABU010000649.1:0-16133 GCA_036259415.1 Longimicrobiaceae bacterium | reverse complement strand
CAGCGTCCCTCCACCGAGCATCGCGGCCGCGACCCCCGGAGCGAGCGGCCCGGCGAGCCACGCGAGCGCGACGCAGGCCAGGAAGACGCCCGCGACCGCGATCCCGCCGCCGCGGGGGGTGGGGACGGTGTGGGAGCTCCGCTGGTTGGGGACGTCCAGGATCGACCGGGCCAGGGCGTACCTCCGCACGGCCCCGGTGAGGAGCCAGCTCGCGGCGCCCGCCGCGGCGACGAGCAGGAGCAGCCGCGGAGACATCAGGCGCGCGCCGCGCGGCCGGAGCGGTACCAGGCCGCGGTGGCGCGGAGCCCCTCCTCGACCGTGTACGGCGGGCGGAACCCGGTGGCGCGGCCGAGCTTGGACGCGTCGAGCGGGAGCGAGCCGGTGAGCCGCTGCAGAGCCGCGCTGGTGAGCGGGAACGGCGCGACCCGGGACACGGCGTCGCCGGCGCGGGCCGCCGCCCGCAGCAGGGCCGGGGGGACGCGAAGCAGCCGCGGAGCCACCCCGAGCGCCCGGGCGACCTCCCGGACCAGCTCGGGCGTGGCGAGGTCGCGGCCGTCGCTGACGAAGAAGGTCTCGGCCCCGGCGGAGGGTCCGTGCAGCACGGCTTCGATGGCGGCGACCACGTTGCCGGAAAACGCCATGCTGCGCCGGTTGGCCACCGCGCCGAAGGGGAGCGGGATGCCGCGGTCCACCAGGGCGAACAGCTGGAGCATGTTCCCCTTCACCCCGGGGCCGTACACGAGCGGGAGCCGGAGGATGGGGGCGTGCAGCCCCGCCCTCTCCGCCGTCTCCCGGACGAGCCGCTCCGCCTCCAGCTTGCTGATCCCGTACGGATCGACCGGGTGCGGCGGAGTCGCCTCGGTCCAGGGGACCGTGCCGGCCTCGCCCACCGCCTTGACCGAGCTCACGAAGACGAAGCTCCGCACGCCGGCGGCGACCACCTCCTCCAGGAGGACGCGGGTCCCCTCCACGTTGACCCGGCGGAACTCCGCCAGCGGGTCCTCGGCCCCGTCGCGCATCACGTGGACGCGCGCGGCGAGGTGGACCACCGCCTCCGCCCCGGCGACTGCGCGCCGCAGCGCCTCCCGGTCGAGCAGGTCGGCGGCGTGCGCGGGCTCCACCCCGGCGGGGAGCCGGGAGCCGGGGCCGCGCACCAGCCCGCGGACGGGGACTCCCCGGGCGAGCAGCGCCTCGCACAGGTGCCCTCCGAGGAACCCGGTCGCGCCCGTGACCAGCACCGGGCCCCCTCCCGAGGTCATCCCTCCAGTCGCTCCACGATGCGGACGGCGGCCCGGCCGTCCCAACCCTCCGGGGAGCGCTCCCCCGGGGCCGCGCGGCCGGCGGCCAGCGCCTCGGCGAACGCCGCTTCAACCCCGTCGGGAGCCAGCGGCCAGGGAGCGAGGCGGTTGGTCCCCCGGGTGATGGTCACCGGCCGCTCCGTCTGCTCGCGGAGGGTGACGCAGGGGACGCCCAGCGCGGTGGTCTCCTCCTGGAGCCCGCCCGAGTCGGTGAGGACCACCGCCGCGCCGTCCGTGAGCGCGAGCATCTCCCGGTAGCCCAGCGGCTCCAGCCGGCGGAGCCGGGCCAGCAGCGGCTCCAGGCCGTGGGCCTCCACGCTCTTCAGCGTGCGCGGGTGCAGCGGGATGGCCACCGGCATGCGCCGGGCGACGCGCGCCAGCCCCTCCAGGGCGGCGCGGAGCGTGTCCTCGGAGTCGACGTTGGAGGGCCGGTGCAGCGTCGCCACGGCGTACCCGCCCGGCCGCAGCCCCAGCCGCTCCGGCAGCCCGAGGGCCCGGGCGGCGGGGAGCTGCGCCAGGAGGGTGTCGATCATCACGTTCCCCACGAAGGCGATGCGCTCCTCCGGGATCCCCTCGGCGAGCAGGTTGGGGTGTGCGTCCCGGGAGGGGGTGAGCAGGAGGTCGGAGAGCCGGTCCGTCAGCACCCGGTTCACCTCCTCCGGCATGCGCCAGTCGCCGCTGCGCAGCCCCGCCTCCACGTGGGCGACGCGGCTCCCCGTCTCCTCCTTGAGCTTGGAGGTGACCAGCGCGCAGGCGAGGGTGGAGTTCACGTCGCCCACGACCACCACCCAGTCCGGGCGCGCCTCCAGGAGAACGTCCTCGAACGCCTCCATCACCCGCGCCGTCTGCCGGGCGTGCGAGCCGGAGCCCACCCCAAGGTGGAAGTCGGGCTCGGGGATCGCCAGCTCCGCGAAGAAGGTGTCGGACATGCGGACGTCGTAGTGCTGCCCGGTGTGCACCAGCAGCGCCTCGTGCCCCGCCGCGTGCAGCGCGTGCAGCACCGGGGCGACCTTCATGAAGTTCGGGCGGGCTCCCGCCACCACCAGGACCCGCTTCGGAACGGAACCGCTCACGACGCTCGACGGCTTTGCGGGGAAGCGCCTCGCGGCCGGGCGGCCACGTCGGCGAGGATCTCCAGGTAGCGGTCGGCCAGGGCCTCCCGCGCGTACTCCCGTGCGACGAACTCCCGGCCCCTGCGGCCCAGCGCGGCGCGCTCCTCCGGCGGCATCCGCTTGAGGGCGTGCAGGGCGTCCGCGATCCCCCGGGCGTCCCCCGGCGGGGCCACCACCCCGCCCCCGCTGCGCTCCACGATCGCCTTCCCCTCCCCCGAGAGGCTGGCGAGCACCGGCCGCTCGCAGGCCATGACCTCGAAGATCTTGGAGGGGATGGTCTCCTGGAAGACGGGGATGGGCGCCAGCGGGACCAGGCACACGTCGCAGCGATTGTAGAAGGCGCGGGTGCTGTCCTTGGGGATCGGCGGGTGGATGGCCAGGTTCCGCACCCCCAGCGACTCCGCCCGCCCGCTCACCCGCTCGCGGTCGAGGCCGTCGCCCGCCAGCACGATGCGGATGGACGGGTCCTCCCGCTGGAGGATCGCCGCGGCGTCCACCAGGGTGCAGAGCTGCTGCCCCGCCCCGAAGGTGCCCAGGTACCCCGCCACGAACTCCCCGTCGCGGCGGGCGAGGGTCGGGAGCGGGGGCGGCTCGTCGGAGGGGAAGTAGAGGTCCACGTCCACGCCGTTGGGGATCACGTCCACCCGCTCCGGGGCGACCCCCTTGCCGACGATGCGGCGCCGGAACGAGTCGGTGACCGCCACCACGTGGTCCGCCCGAGTCAGCAGCCTGCGCTCCAGCGCGAACAGGGCGCGGGTGGCGGGGTGCCCCTCCCGGAGCATCCCCATGCCGACGAGGTAGTCCGGCCAGAGGTCCCGCACCTCCAGCACCAGCGGGATCCCGCGCACGCGGCCCACCGCCGCTCCCGCCACGTGGGGGAAGAGCGGCGGGGAGCTGGCGATGAGCACGTCCGCCCGTCCCAGCCGGGCCAGGGCGTGCGCACCGCTGGACGCCATGAACGACAGGTTGTTCAGCACCGTCCGGGCGAATCCCGGCCGGGTCGTCGGGTACAGCCACGAGCGGAGGACGCGGATCCCCTCCCACTCCTCCTCCAGGAAGAGCTTCCCCCGGTAGGCCGGGTCGCCGCTCCCGTACGCCCGCCCGGGGATCGCCCGGCCCGGGAGCCCGGTGACCACCGTCA
The DNA here is from genome assembly GCA_036259415.1 of Longimicrobiaceae bacterium. GTDB lineage: Bacteria > Gemmatimonadota > Gemmatimonadetes > Longimicrobiales > Longimicrobiaceae > JAFAYN01. The sequence goes on along the minus strand of DATABU010000649.1, from coordinate 12,582 downwards.
CGCGCGCGCCGGCCTCCTGCCAGCGGCGCGCCATCTCGGTGACGCGAGCGGGTCCGGCGCCGACCTCGGGTGGGAACTGCTGTACCAGGTAGCCGACGTGCAGCTGCGACGACCGCTTCACCTCAGGTCCCCCGGATTGCTCGGATTCGGTAGCCGAAGCTGGCGCCGTCGTTTCGCTCGACCCGCATCTCGACGGCCGGCGCGGGAACGGCGCACCCGAACTCCGGGCAGTGCCAGCCCTGGACGGGGCCCCGCGCGCCGCGGACGACCTCCACCCGGTCCACGCCGAACGGCTCCACCCGGACCTCGACCCCCGGGAGCAGGGCGGTGACCCCGCCGTCCTCCACCCGGACCGTGCCGTCGGGGTGGAGGTGGAGCCAGCTCTGGAGGGGGGCGCCCGCGGCGCCGTCCACCCGGTCGGTGACGGTCCACTCCCCCGCCCCGCGCTCGACGGTGCGGTGGTGGACGGCCCGCCGGTCGTGGTACGGCCGGTAGGCGGCGCGGATGCGGCAGCCGCCCTCCCCCGCGTCCGCCCCGGCGAAGAGGACTTCGGCCCGGCGCGCCAGGCGGAAGGTGCCCCAGACCTCGGACTGCTCGCGCCCGGCGACCGCCACCGTGTTGTGCGCGCGGGTGCTGCGGACGTACTCGCGGAAGGGGTCGCCGTCGTACCCGGACACCCCCGAGTCGACGAACACCGGCCGGCCGGCCAGGTCCAGTTCGAACCCCAGGAGGCCGCAGTGGGCATGGCCCGGCTGGTAGCGCGGCCCCGGGGCGCCGCAGTCCATGATCAGCCGCTCCCCCGCGGAGGCGCCATTATATCCAAGGAAGCCGGTTTGCGGCAACTCCCAGACGCCATCCGTTTCACGCACGCCTCGACCCAGCGCCTCCCTCGCCAGGGCGTCCAGCCGGCTGCGCGCCGGGGCGATCCCGCCGGCCGAGTCGTTCAGCAGGTGCAGCGAGCCGTCGGGGCGCGAGAGGCGGCCGAACGCCTCCGTCATCCGGCCGATGCGCTCCACGGCGGCGGCGGGGGCCGGCTCGTCGCAGGCCCGCAGCAGGAGCAGGAGCTCCAGCAGGTCGCCGAGCGCGATGGCGTGGTACATGGGGGAGCGCTCGAAGTGGCCCCCGTCGGGGAGCACCTGCTCCTCCACCTCCCGCCAGAGGTGCCGCAGGGCGAGCCTCCTCCAGCGCTCCGCGGCCGCGCCCCCGAAGAGCAGCCCGCCGACGGCCAGCGCGCAGAGGTTCTTCTGGAGGTGGTTGGCGAGGATGTGCCACTCCAGCCGCCGCTCCAGCGTGGCGAAGTGCCGCGCCAGGCTCCCCGTCAGCCGCTCCCGGAACGCGGGACGCGGGGCGTCGCCGAGCAGGAGGAGCGCCTGTGTCCAGTTGACGGCCCGCAGAGAGAGCGGGTACGGCTCCCACCCGTCCCCCGCGCCGTCCGCGGTCGCCGCGATCCACCCGTCCGCCAGCTCCTCGAAGCGCCGCGCGAAGCGCGCGTCGCCGGTGAGGCGGAAGGCCCAGGCCAGGTCGAGCGCGTGGTCGAAGTAGTGGAGGTTGTAGCTCCACAGGTGCCCCACGTACCGGCGCCGCCAGTCCGGGGAGGGGAGCGCCTCGGTGTGGCCCAGGAAGGTGAACCGCCCCGCGCACACCTCTTCCGCCCGCCGCACCCTGGCGACCGCGTCCCCAGGTCCCCAGGCCGCGACGGCCCCGGCCATGCGCGCGGCCCTCGCCTCGTCCACCCGGAGCGGGGGAGCCGCCGGCGCGGGGAGGAGGCGCTGCGCGCGCCGCAGCGGCCGGTACGCCCACTGCCGCCAGCGGAGGTGGCGGAGGGTGCGCAGGTAGAGGAGGGCGCGGCGCACCACCGGTCCGGAGCCGCTCAGAGCGCCTCCCCGTCCACGAAGAGCCGGCACCACATCTCCACGCACATCAGCGCGAAGATGGTGTACGAGCCGTCCACCCGCCCGGAGCGGTCCAGGGCGACGAGGCGCTGGACCGCCCCCGGGTCGAAGAGGCCGCGGCGGCGGAGCGAGTCGGGCGAGAGCACCTCCTCCACCCGGTCGCGGAGCTCGACGCGGAGCCAGCGGCGCAGCGGGACGCCGAAGCCGGTCTTCTCGCGGTAGATCACCTCGCGGGGGAGGTACGGCTCCATGGCGCGCTTGAAGATCGCCTTCCCCGTCCTCCCCTTCTGCTTGAAGCGCGGGGGGATGCGGGCCGCCAGCTCCACCACCCGGAGGTCGAGCAGCGGGACCCGCACCTCCACCCCGGCCGCCATCCCCATGCGGTCGGTGTAGTTCAGGTTGTGGTCGGCCAGGAAGTGCCGGGTCTCCAGGTACAGCATCCGGTTGAGCGGGTCGCGCTCCCCCGGGATGCGGGCCAGGCTCTCCAGCAGCGGCGCCGCCGTGTCCACGTCCTCCAGCTCCCGCGCCAGCGCCGGGGAGTAGAGCGAGCGCCGCAGCCGTTCGCCGCTCCACCAGAAGTACGCCACCATGCGCCGGTCGGGCGGGAGGTCGGCGTGCTCCAGCAGCTTCACCACGCGCCGCATGACCGCCGTGGAGGCCGCGGGGCCCCCGCCCGCCGCCATCCGCCGCGCGGGGACGGCCACCGCGGCCCGCGCGGAGGCGGGGAGCCGCCCCCAGATGCGCTCGGAGCCGAGCGCCACGTGCCGGCGGTAGCCGGAGAAGATGTCGTCCCCGCCGGCGCCGGAGAGGAGCACCGGGATCCCGTCGGCGCGTGCCCGCTCGGCGATGAGGAGTGCGTTGATGGGCGCGGGGTCCGCCTGGGGCTCGTCCAGCAGGTAGAGCATCCGCTCCAGGTGCCGGACGATGTCGGGCTGGACCTGGATCTCGTGGAGCCGCACCCCCAGGTGCTCCGCCACGCGCCGGGCGTAGGGGAGGTCGGCCGGGCTCCCGTCGATCCCCTCGTCCCCGAAGCCGATGCTGTAGCAGACGGGGGCGTGGTCGGGCCGCGCGCGGCGCATCATGGCGACCACGGCGCTGGAGTCCAGCCCCCCGGAGAGGAAGGCGCCCACCGGCACGTCGGAGACCATCTGCCGCGCCACCGCCTCCCCGATCTCGGTGCGCAGCCGCTCCGCGACCGCGTCCTCCGGCTCGTCCAGGTAGGGGCCGCCGTAGGGGATCTCCCAGTGGCACCACTCCCGCACCGTCCTCCCGCCGCGGACCACCCGCGCGTACCCGGGCCGGAGCTTCTGGACCGCCTCCAGCGCGGTCCGCGGCGCGGGGATCCAGAGGTAGGCGAGCTGGTGGTGCAGCGCGGTGTGGTCCAGTGCGCGGGGGAGGCCGGGATGGCGCAGCAGCGCCTTCATCTCCGAGGCGAAGAGGAGCCCCTCCGGCGTCTCCGCGACGTAGAGCGGCTTCACGCCCAGGTGGTCGCGCGCCAGGAACAGGTCCCCCCGCTCCACCCCCTCCGGCCGCCCGTTCTCCCGGCCGTCGTAGAGGGCGAAGGCGAAGATCCCGTTGAGCCGGCCCAGCATGGCCGGACCCTCCTCCGCGTAGAGGTGGAGGAGCACCTCGGAGTCGGTGCGGCTGTGGAAGACGTGCCCCCGGGCCTCCAGGGAGCGGCGCAGCTCCGGGAAGTTGTAGACCTCGCCGTTGTAGACCAGGGCCAGGTCTTCCGGTCCCGCGCAGCCGCAGCGGGAGCACGCGGCGGACATCGGCTGCCGCCCCTCGTCGGACAGGTCGATGATGGCCAGGCGCCGGTGCGCCAGCCCGACCGGGGCCGCCCCGGGCGGAGACAGCAGCACGCGCCCCTCGCCGTCCGGCCCCCGGTGCGCGAGGGTCCCTCCCATCGCGTCCAGCAGCCCGGGCGGGAAGCGGCCCTGGAACCCGGCGATCCCGCACATCTAGCGCGCCCTCACCCGGTGGGCTTGCGCAGGATGACCGAGATGCGGTCGGCGAGCCGCTCGCGGATCCACGGCACCCCCAGGAGCGGGCGCAGTCCCTCCAGCGCGCGCTTCAGCCGCGGACGCGCCATGATCGGCCGCGTGGTGGTCAGCAGGACCATGTAGTCCTGGTAGACGGTCTCCCACGGACGCTCCCGGACGATCTCCTCGAACTCGCCGATGCTGGTGCCGTTGATGGTGTGCAGCCGCTCCCAAGGCTGGAACTCGTGCGCGTACCACGCCGCCCGCTCGCCGCGCTCGCGCAGGATCTCGCGGTACGCCTCGTTGATGGCCCCGCTGTCGAAGAGCCACTGCACGCCCGGGAGGCGCGTGACCATCCCCAGGTGGTGCTCGAAGGGGTTCATGTACTGCGGGAACACCGCCACCAGCACGCCCCCGGGCTTCAGCACGCGGAAGGTCTCGGACATGACCTGCGACAGGTCCGCGACGTGCTCGAAGACGTCGAAGGTCGCCACCGCCTCGAAGCGGTCGTCCTCGAAGGGGAGCCGCTCTCCGACGGCCAGGTGGAACTCGGCCTCGGCGCCGTGCTGGGCCGCGAAGGTCTCGGCCGCCTCGATGAACTCCGGGGCGACGTCGACCCCCACCACCCGGCGGAGCCCGTACGCCTGGTACCAGGCGACCGACCGCCCCCCGGTGAACGAGCCCAGGTCCAGCACCTCCTTGCCGGCCAGGAAGGGCCGGACGTCCACCGGGAAGTACCGGGAGAAGGGGTACCGCAGCTCGTACTCGTGGCGGAACCGGGCGGAGGCGAGCATGATCTCCCGCCGCCGCGCGGGCTCCGCCCGCCGGAACTGGTCGGTCTTGAAGATCTCCGCCAGCGCGAGGTCGCCGGGGTCCGGCTCGGCCTCCCAGAGCTTCATCGCGAGCCGCGCGAGTCGGGCGCTCTTGATCATCCGTGCGGCAGGCTCGTGGGGGTGGACCAGCTCACGGGGCGACGCCGACCGGGGCGCCGGTGCGGAGCGACTCCTCCAGCGCGTAGGTGACGCGGTGGGTCGCCTCCAGCGACTCGATGGAGATGGGGAGGCTGCCGCCCTCGCGCACCGCGTCCAGGAAGCGGGCGATCTCCTGGTCGAACCCCTTCTCCTGCGCCAGCTTGCGGGTGCGGGTCCGCTTCCCGCCGCGGGTGGTCAGCACCTCGCGGAAGTCCTCCAGGATCCCGATCCCGCCGCCGCCGAACACCTCCACGTGCTCCTTGGGGTGCGCCCTGTCGCCCGTCGCCAGGTAGTTGATGCTCGCCAGCGAGCCGTTGCGGAAGCGCAGCGTCGCCGCGATGGTGTCGTGCAGCGCCCCCTCCGGCCCGCCCAGGGAGTGCGCGAACACCTCCACCGGGAGGTCGTCGGTGAGGAACTGCAGCAGGTCCACGAAGTGGCACACCTCTCCGATGATCCGCCCGCCCCCCTCCTCGGGGTCGTGGATCCAGCTCTCCTTGGGGATCGCGCCGGCGTTGACCCGGTAGGTGACCGCCAGGCGGCTCCCCGGAGCGAAGAACGCCTTGAGCTGCTCCGCGAGCGGCGAGAACCGGCGGTTGAACCCCACCGCCAGCACCTGCCCGCTCTCCGCCTGTGCGGCGAGCACCTCCTCCAGCCCCGCCTCGTCGATCGCCAGCGGCTTCTCCACGAACACCGCCTTCCCCGCGCGCAGCGCCTGCGCCGCGAAGTGCGCGTGCGAGGCGTGCCGGGTGGCGATCACCACCGCGTGCACCGCCGGGTCGGCGAGCAGCTCCGCCATGTCCGTGGTGGCGTAGCGGAAGCCGAAGCGCGAGCCGGTGTTCTTGGCGCTCACACCGGTGGCGGTGGCGACGCCCACCAGGTCCGCCCCGGCCACGCGCGAGAAGCGCGGCAGCAGCACCGAGGTGGCGAAGTTCCCGGCGCCGATGAAGCCCAGCCCGATCGCCCCCGTGCGAGCCGGGCGGGCGGGGAGGCGCAGGGTGCGGCGGGCGGCGGGCGGCTGCTCCTGCTCGTACGTCAGGACCACGCCCGCGAAGTTCTCCTGCCGCTTCCCGGTGACGATGTCGTACGCCTCCTCGGCCTGCTCCACCGGGAAGCGGTGGGTGGTGAGCGCCGAGGGGGTCACCTGCCCGGTGGAGACCAGCCGCAGGAACTCCTGCATGTTGCGGCGCTCGGTCCAGCGGACGTAGCCGACGGGGTAGTCGCGCCCCTCCTCCTCGTACGAGGGGTCGTAGCGCCCGGGGCCGTAGGAGCGCGAGAGCCGCAGCTCCAGCTCCTTCATGTAGTAGACCTTGCGGGGGACGTCCATCTTCACCGCGCCCACCATGGAGACACGCCCCCGATCGCGGCAGAGCTCCCCCGCCAGCTCGATGGGGTCGTTGCTGTCGGTGGCGGCGGTGACGACCACCGCGTCCACCCCCACGCCGTCCGTGAAGGCGGCCACCGCCGCGAGCACGTCGTCGCTGCGGCGGACCGCGGCCTCCGCGCCCAGCCCGACCGCCTGCTCCACCTTGGCGGGGTCCAGGTCCACGCCGATGACCCGGCACCCGTTCGCCCTGAGGATCTGGACGGTGAGCTGGCCCAGCAGCCCCAGGCCGATCACCGCCACGCTCTCGCCCAGGCGCACGTCGGCGATGCGCACGCCCTGCAGCGCGATGGCGCCGAGCGTCACGTAGGAGGCATCCTCCAGCGTGACGTTCGCGGGGACGGCCACGGTCAGGTTCCTGGGGACGAAGACCGCGTGGGCATGGGAGGCGTAGCCCATCCCGGCGCACGCGACCCGGTCGCCCACCGCGAACTCCTCCGCCCCGCGCCCCACCTGCTCCACCACGCCGGCGCAGGAGTACCCGAGCGGGATGAAGCGCTCCAGCCCGCCCTTGACGGTCTGCAGGGTGGCGCCGATCCCCTCCTTGCGCACCTTGTCGAGCACCTTCTTCACCAGGTCCGGGCGCTCCTGCGCCTTGCCGAGCAGCGACTTGTTGGCGAAGTCGATGACCAGGCGCTCGGTCCCGGCGCTGATGAGCGAGACGGTGTTGCGCACCACCACGCCGCCCCCCTTGCAGGCGGGCTCGGGGACCTCGGCGACCTCCAGCTTCCGGGATCCGATGTGCTGTACGACCTGTTTCACGGGTGCTCCTGTTCGGTTCGAATGCCGGCGACGGGCGCGCGGCCCCCGGAAGCCTCCTCCCGGGCCCGGTGGATGATGCGCGTCAGCCTGGCGACCGCCTCCTCCACCCCGAATCGCTCCCTCGCCGTCCTGTGTCCCTCCCTCCCCAGCCGCTCGCGCGCGGCCGGGTCCGCCACCAGCGGCTCAAGCGCGCGCGCCAGGGCGTCCGCGTCCCCCACCGGGACCAGGACGCCCTGCCGTCCGCTCTCCACCACGTCGGGGACGCTCCCCACGGGGGTCACCACCACGGGGAGGCCCGTCGCCATGGCCTCGACCATCGCGTTGGGGAGCCCCTCGCCGTGGCTGGGGAGCACGAACAAGTCCGCGCCCGCGAAGGCGCGGAGCTTCTCCTCCCCGTCGATCCAGCCGAGGAATGTAACCCGATCCGCAAGCTCGCGGGCGCGGACCCACGCCCGGGCGGCCTCCGAGGCGTTCCCCTCCCCGGCCACGGCCAGCTGCACCTGCGGGAGGCCCGGGGTGGCGGCGAGCCGCGCCAGCGCCTCCAGCAACTCGAAGACCCCCTTGGTGTCGTCCAGCCACCCCACGAAGAGGAGGCGGACCCGCGCGCGGGCGCCGTACTCCCGCGCCGCGCCGATGCGGAGCAGCTCCGGGGAGGCGGTCCAGTTCTGGACCACCGGGCAGCGCTCCGCGGGGATCCCGTACACCTCGCCGAAGAAGCTCCGCCAGGTGTCGCCCTGGCAGACCAGGTAGCTCGCGTTCGCCAGCACCGGGCGGAAGAGGCGCCGCTGCCAGGGAGAGCGCCGGCTGCTGTCCATGAATGCGCCGCCGCGCAGCGACAGGAGCGAAGGGACGCCCCGCAGCCGCGCGTACGCCGCGCACAGCCCCTTCTCCAGCAGGCTCAGCCCCAGCGCCGCGAAGAGGAGCACCACGTCGGGGCGCCGCCGCTCGACGAGCCACACCACCCGGGCGACCCGCCGGGCGGCGTGGAGCGCGCGCCGGAGCACCGGCGGGGGGGGAACCTCCTGCTGCGTGCTGTCCACCAGGAGCAGGTCCACCTCGTCGGGGAAGGACGAGGCGAGCAGCGCCGCGCAGGAGCTGACCATCCCCCCGTGGATCCGCTTCCCCTCCGGCGGGAAGGCCCCCACGAAGAGCACGAGCGGCTTCCCCGCGGCCCTACGCGAAGTACGCACGGTGCCAGAGCGCCAGGTGCAGGCACTTCCAGAGCAGGAAGCCGTGGTTGCGGCGACCGGAGACGTGGTCGTCCATGCAGGCGGCCAGGACGCGCCCGTCGAAGATCCCCCAGCGGACCGTCGCCGGGTCGGTGAGGACCTCGCGCATGAAGCCCGCGAGCGGCGCGCGCAGCCAGTACTCGTAGGGGACCCCGAAACCGGTCTTGGGCCCGTCCAGGACCTCGTCCGGGACGACGCCGCGGAGCGCGCGACGCAGGATCCACTTCTTCTCCCCGCCCCGCACCTTGTACGAGGCGGGGAGCCCCACGGCGTAGGCGGAGAGGGCGTTGTCCAGGAACGGGACCCGCACCTCCACGCTGTGCGCCATGGTGGACTTGTCCACCTTCTCCAGGAAGGTGTTCGGCAGGAGCAGCGAGAGGTCGGTGCGCAGCATCCGCTGCACCGGGTCCAGCCCCCGGAAGCGCGCGTGGCACTCGCGGTAGGCGCGGAACGGGTCGGAGCCCCGCAGCCGCTCGCGGGCCGCCGCGCCCAGAACGCGCAGCGGCGAGCTGCGCGGCGTCTCCACCGTCAGCAGGAGCGCCATGCGCATGGCGGGATCGGCGGAGCGCAGCGAGTCCAGGAAGCGCAGCCCGCGGTCGCGCCGGGGTCCGGCGGGGACGGCCGCGAGCACCGGGGCGCCCACCGCCGCGGCGGCGCGCCACCCGCGCTCCCGGGCCAGGATCTCGTAGCGCCGGTAGCCGGCGAAGAGCTCGTCGCCGCCGTCGCCCTGGAGGACCACCTTGACCTCGCCCCCCAGCTGCTCGCAGAGCAGGTAGAGCGGGATGTTGGCGGCGTCGCCGAAGGGCTCGTCGTGGCAGCGGACCAGCCGCTCCACGGTGCCGCGGATGTCGGCCCCGGCGACGTGGAGCTCGCGGTGGTCGGTCCCGAAGTGCCGCGCCACCCGGCGCGCCCGCGGGAGCTCGTTCACCCCGCGGTCGAAGTCGAAGCCGACCGAGAAGGTCTTCAGCGGCCCCTCGTGGTGCCGCGACGCGAACGCCGTGATGGCCGAGGAGTCGATCCCGCCGCTCAGGAACACCCCCACGGGGACGTCGCTCACCAGGTGCGAGCGCACCGCGGCCTCCAGCCGCTCCCGCACCCCCGCGGCGGCCGCCTCCACGCCGTCGGCCACGGGCTCCACGTCCTCCAGCCTCCAGAAGGGCGCCGCCTGCAGCCCGCCGGGGCCCCAGGTGAGCCGGTGCCCCGGGGGGACCCGCCGGATCCCGCTGAACAGGGTGTTCTCCCCCAGCGCGTTGCCGTACCAGAGGTACTCGTGCAGCGCCTCCCAGTGCACCTCGCGCGGCGCGCCCGCCGCCAGCACGGCCTTGATCTCCGACCCGAAGGCGAGCGACCCGCCCTCCGCCCGGTAGTAGAGCGGCTTGATCCCGAAGCGGTCGCGGGCCAGGTGCAGCTCCCCGCTGCGCCCGTCCCAGAGCGCCAGCGCGAACATCCCGTCCAGCAGGGGGAGCGCGCCGAGCCCCCACGCGAGGTACGCGGCGAGCACCACCTCCGTGTCCGACCTGCCGCGGAACGCGACCCCGCGAGACTCCAGGCGCCCGCGCAGCTCCCGGTGGTTGTAGACCTCGCCGTTGTACACCAGCGTGACCCGCCCGTCCGGCGAGGACATGGGCTGGTGGCCCGCCTCGGAGAGGTCGATGATGCTCAGCCGCGTCTGCCCCAGGGCGACGCCTCCGGAGACCGCCACCCCGTGGTCGTCCGGACCCCGGTGCGCGAGCCTGGCGGTCATCTCCAGGGCGAGCGCCTCGTCGGCCGGGCGGCCGGAGCGCTCAGCGACGCCGCAGATCCCGCACATCGCTCGTCGCGGCTCTCAAGGGACCGGCTGCAGCTCGGGGGCGGCGGCGGGCGCCGGCCGGGCCCGCGGCGCACGTTTCAGGCGCCTGCGCTCGGTGAGCACCCCCATCATGAAGAAGTAGAACATGCTCGCGGGGATGGCGAGGATGAAGGTGTTGGTGAGCGCCGGGAGGAAGAACGGGAGCACGGCGATGCCGCCGGCCACTACCCAGAACCTCCGCACCATGAGGACGTAGAGGACGAACCCGGCGAGCCCGGAGGTCACCAGCACGCGGAACCAGTCGTTGTGGTAGTACAGGGGCGAGTAGTTGTACGGCCAGAACGGCGCCGGGTTGAAGCCGGTCCCGAAGACCGGGGAGTCCTCGAAGCGCGCGTAGACGATCTCCCACACCAGCAGCGGACGCAGGATGGAGCTGTTCCGGTCGGCGACGTCCAGCAGCGCTCCCCGGGTGCTCGTCACCCGCTCCAGGCCCGTCATGATCAGCTCGTTGTTGGCCGCGAAGAAGGAGACGGCCACGAAGACGACCGCCGCCGCCGCCAGCGCCACGCCGCCGATCAGGATGCGCTGCGCGGGACGGTTCCCCCCCCGCTTCGCGACGGAGTTCAGCAGCACCGCGGCCAGCACGACGGACACCACCAGCTCCGTGCGGGTCGCCAGCACCAGCGCGGTGACGATGGGCAGCGCGAGCGTGACCACCGCGCGCTGCACGCCGAGCACCAGGTACCCCTTCACGTGGGCGATCACCACGAAGAGCATCACCAGGTTCACGTGCAGCATGGACACGTTGGGGTTCCCCAGCAGGCCGCGGGGGCGGTACGCGTCCAGGACGTCGGCACCGGCGGTGGTGGCGTCGTAGTACATCAGGACCAGCCCCGGGAAGTACCTCCCGAAGAAGACCACCACCAGGTTGGCGGCCACGCTCACGTAGAGGAGGTGGAGCAGCCACTTCATCTTGAACTGGTACGAGGAGAGTCCCAGCCCGAAGGAGAGGAGCATCAGCAGGTAGATGGCGATGCTCCGGTACGTCTCGCCGTGGTCGGGGACCCGCATGCGGGAGCTCGTCCACAGCTCCCCGATCACCCCCGCCGCGATGATCCCCAGGAAGTACAGCGCGATCCGCAGGAACTCCTGGTACCGGTGCGCGTCGTCCTCCCGCACCAGCTTCTTGCCGGCGAGGTCGAGGAGCCAGGCGCCCAGGAACAGGTAGGTGACCTTGAACGGCATCCCGGCCACGTGCAGCATGGGGAGCAGCAGCTGGTCCACGATGAAGACCAGGCCGAGGGCGCGGTACGGGATCACGGCTCGCGCAGCACCTTTCCGTATCCCGGGGAGAACGGCGCGCCGCTCCCTCCGGTGGACACGTAGAAGGGCAGCACCTCGTCCCCCCCGTGGACCCGGTCCTCCACCCGCACCGAGTCGGCGTGCACCTCCACCCGGCGCACCACGGGGAAGCCGAACCCCGTGTGCATCCCCACGAACCCCCCTTCGTCGAAGCGGAGGCAGCGCGCCCGCGGGTCGCCGCCCAGCGTGAAGAGCCCCGCGTCCAGCCCCGCCGACTCCCGCGAGGGCGACGAGAAGCCGTGGTGCGCCCGGTCGGAGCGGTATCGGTTGCGGAGCTCCGGGAGCGCCGTGTAAAGGAAGCTCCCCGGGTCCGCGAGCACGTCGCGCCCGTCCACGGCCAGCTCCAGCGAGAGCTGGTCGTTGTGCGCGTGCCCGCCGTTCCCCTCCTGCCCGATGGAGCCGCAGCGGACGGCCAGGAAGAGCCGGTCGGAGCGGAACAGGTAGAGGCCGAAGTCGGGATAGGCGAAGAGCCGCAGCCCGGCCCTCAGGTCCGGCCCCTCGAACCGGAAGCGCGTCTCGTGGCGCCTCGCGCCGCCCGCGGGGACGGGGCCCTCCCGCCCGGCCACGCGGACGGACTCCGCGCGGGTCCGCCCCTCCCCGCGCGAGGGGATCCGCGCGCCGCGCGCGAGGCCGGCCACGGTCCGCTGCTCGAAGTCCGGCCCGGCGAACGCGGCGAGGTCGGCGCGGCCCAGCAGCCCGTTGGCGGCAGACACCAGGTGCGCGTGGTCGAGCGGCTGCTCGTCCCAGTACGACGCGTCGTCCGGGAGCTCCGCGTACCCGTCCAGCTGCGCGTACTGCTCGCGGGCCTCGCGGGTGGTGGTCCGCGCGTGGGCCGGGAGGAGCCGGAAGAAGCGCCCGCTGTCGTTGTCGCCGAGCTGGGCCACCCGCCCGCCGGGCTTGGTGACGTGCAGGGTGAACTCCGCCAGGCGCTCCAGGCGCTCCAGGTACTCCGCGGGAAACGGGCTCGCCTCGCCGCCGCCGAGCGGGTGGAGCGGGAGCGGCGCCGGCCGCAGGCGGGGAGCGGCCCGGACCGCCCGCGGGTCGTACTCCGCCAGCGCGCGCCGCTTCTCCGGGGGGAGCCCCAGGACGAGCGCGGTGGAGTAGACCACCATCTCCCCCACCAGCCGGTGGTAGCCGGTGGAGCACTCGAAGTTGGACCCGTCGGGGTGGAACTGCCGCCGCACCTCGGCGACCAGCTCCTGGACGGAGAACGC
>DATABU010000648.1:0-5881 GCA_036259415.1 Longimicrobiaceae bacterium | reverse complement strand
GGCGGCGCTGTCGTTCTCCCCCGCTCCATGGGTCGATCTCCCCATGCCGGCCTCCCCCTGCGCGCCTAGCTGAGGGTTGGTCATAAATCTTTAGGCTGCTCTGAGGAAGGACTTCAGACCCGCGTTCAACGCAAGGCCGTGCTCGTGTCGGTACAGCAAAGCGATCTGGTAGACGAGCACGGCGCCCAGAGCAAAGCGCGCCGTGGCTGCATGCCCCTTCGTGGGGACCGGGCGATGCACGTCAAAGATGGCCTTGAAGTGCTCGTTGAAGTTCTCGATGGAGACGCTGCGCAGCTTGTGGAAGATGCGGCGCACCTCCACCCCGTCGTCCGTATGCGGATACGCTCCCCGTCGCGTGGTCACCAGCAGGCGCTCGGGCTCGCAGACCTCGCGCACGTTCGGGGCGTTGTAGTGCAGGTCTCCCAGGATGAAGTGCACCTGCGGCGGCAGGTCCTCAATCAGCTCGGGAGCGATCAGGTTGTCCCCGACGTTGGCGGGTGTCAGCCGCGCCGCAAGCGGAATCCAGACCGCAGCCACCGTGGTGGCGAGGTGGAGCTTCCAGCCGTAGACCCAGCCGTGCCAGCCCGACTTCGTCCACCCGGCCTGCGTGTCAATCGAGGTGTGGGGAACCACGCCGGCCTCGCGGTGCTTGCGGTGCCACTCGCCCCCCGAGGCGCGCAGTGCGGTGCTGTCCAGAGCAACGGCCCGTCCGCAGTGGTCCCACGGGCGCAGCAAGCTCACCAAGTGCGTGCCCAGTGCAGCGATCTGCGCCGGCAGGCGCTCAGGCAGCCGGTGGAGCCGTCGCTCGAAGGTGCGACGACTCGGAAAGCGTCCCCCTTCGCAGAGCAACCCACGCAGGTGCGCCATCTCTGGAGTGGGCTCCTGCAGGACCGAGAGCAACTCGTGCACCTTGTGCAGGCGCCGCACGATCATGATCAGCAGCACCTTCAGGAAGAGCTTCTCCGAGTAGACCAGCGGACGACCTCGCCCGCGCACCGGCGGGGGCGGCTCGGGAATGCGGTCCACGAGCCGAACCAGTTGCACCAGAAGCCCATCTTCGGCTATCATGGCAGTGCCTCCGAGAACGGCGTGCTTCGACACCACTCATTCTCGGAGGCAAGCCGCGCTCGGGCCAGTCCCGGCGCGGCTTTCTATTTATGACCAGCCCTCGCCTAGCTTGGCGGCAAGCGTGCGGCACTCTCCGCCCACCCCCCGCCACCGCAGGAGGCTCCCGTGAAGAAGTTCGACGCCGTGTTCGTCGGCAGCGGCCACAACGCGCTCATCACCGCCGCCTACCTGGCCCGCGCCGGGTGGAGCGTGCTGGTCCTGGAGAAGAACGACCGTCCCGGCGGCCTGGTCCGCACCGACGAGCTGACGCTCCCCGGCTTCAAGCACGACGTGTACTCGGCCGCGCACCCGCTCTTCGTGACCGGGGCCGCCTACGCCGACCTGGGCGCGGAGCTGGGGGAGCGCGGGCTCCAGTACGTGAACACCGACCTCCCCACCGGCGTCTCCATGCCGGACGGGCGCACGGCGGTGTTCCCGCGCGAGCCGGGGGCCGTCGTGGAGGAGCTCGAGCGGCTCTCGCCCGGCGACGGGGCGGCGTTCGGGGCGATGATGCAGGAGTTCGGCGCGTACGCGGGCGACGTGTTCGGGCTCTTCAACCTGGACCTCACCTCCGGCCAGGCGCAGAAGACCATCCGCCGCCTGATGGAGGACCCGGACGGGCCGGGCTTCACCCCCTTCGCGGCGGAGTTCATGACCACCGCGCGCGACGTGCTGGAGCACCGCTTCCGCTCGCCGGTGGTGCACGCCATGGTGGCGCCCTGGGTGATGCACCTGGGGCGGACCCCGGACGGGGCGAACGGCGGCTTCTGGGTGCCGCTCACGCTCATGGCGCTGATGGGCGGGGGGATGGCGCTCCCGGTGGGCGGGAGCGAGATGCTGGCGATCGCGCTCACGCGCCTGATCCGCGACCACGGCGGCGAGGTGCGCACCGGCGCCCCCGTGGAGCGCATCCTGACCGCCGGCGGGAAGGCGGTGGGCGTGCGGCTGGAGGGCGGCGAGGAGGTCCGGGCCGCCCGCGCGGTGGTGGCCTCCGTCAACCCCGACCAGCTCTACCTCCGCCTCCTGGCGGACTCCGAGGTCCCCGCCCCGCTGGCCCGGCAGGCGGAGCGCTACCGCTACGGCCGCGGCTGCGTGCAGGTACAGCTCGCGCTCTCCGGGCCGCCGCGCTGGGCGGACGGGCGCTTCGGCCGGATGGGACAGCCGCACCTGACCTCGGGGATGGACGCGGTGGCGCTGGGGATCACCCACGCGCTGAACGGCTACCTCCCCGCCGAGCCCACCGTCTCCATCGACTGCCCCACCCAGCTGGACCCGTCGCGCGCGCCGGAGGGGAAGGCGATCCTGCGCCTGCAGATGCTGGAGATCCCCTGCCGCCCCCGGGGGGACGCCGCGGGGACCATCGACGTGGGCGACGGCACCTGGACGGAGGACCTGAAGCGGCGCTGGGCCGACCGGGTGATCGACACGGCGGAGCGGCACGTCCCGGGGCTGCGCGACAGCATCCTGGGGATGCACGTGGTCTCTCCCGACGACCTGGCTCGCTACAACCCCAACTGCGGCCCCGGCGACCCGTACGGCGGCTCCCACGACATCTCGCAGAGCTACCTGCTCCGGCCGCTCCCGGGGCAGCCGGGCCACCGGACGGCGGTGCCCAACGTGTTCATGGTGGGCGCGGCGACCTGGCCGGGGCACGGGATCAACGGCGGCTCGGGGTACATCGTCGCGCAGCAGCTGCTGGAGCACGCGCGGAAGGGCGAGCCGGTGGGGTGAACGGCCTAGTCGGGCTTGCCCCTCGCTGGCGCTCGGGTCGGGCTGCGGCTCCGTAGGGCAGCACAATACGCTGCGCGACGGAGGCGAGCCCCACGGAACTGCTGTGGCGCTACGCAGCGCCGCTTCGCGCTCGCATCCCTCACGCGGGCGCCCAGCCGGGGGCGGTTCTCGGATGAGGCCCGGCGGTCCTTGTGCGGACGGCGGGGATCGCGTACAAGTGAGCCCCGGGGCGCGCTGCGGCCCGGGGCCCTTTCTCGCCCGACACCCATTCGACCGGGGAGGAGCAATGAAGCGACGGTGGATCGCGGCGACCGTGCTGGCGGGGCAGCTGCTCGCCCAGCCGGCGTACGCGTGGGACGAGATCGGGCACGAGGTGATCGCGCGGATCGCCTGGGCCAACCTGACCCCGCAGGCGCGCGCCGCGGCGGCGGCGATCCTGTCGCACGCGCCGGAGGACTCGGGGCTGCGCGCACTCCGGCCGGCCGGCGGGACGCTGGAGGAGCGCCGCCGGGTCTTCTTCGTGGAGGCGAGCACCTGGCCGGACATCGTCCGCGACACCACGTTCCCGGCGCGAGTGCTGGCGTACCACCGCTCAAACTGGCACTACGTCAACTACTTCTTCGAGGAGACGCCGCAGGGGCCGCGCGACCGCCCGGACCTGCGGCCCGACACGGTCAACGCGGTTGAGCGGCTGGCGCTGCTGGACGACTGGGTGGTGGACCCGGGGCGCTCCGCCGCGCAGCGCGCCACCGACCTGGCGTGGATCCTCCACCTGGTGGGCGACATCCACCAGCCGCTGCACGCCACGGCGCGCGTCACGGGGACGGAGCCCGCCCCCCGCGGCGACCTGGGCGGCAACCGCTTCCGGCTGGACGGCTCCAACCTGCACTCCTACTGGGACGGCGCCATCCGCCGGTCCTTCCCCGCCCTCCCGGGCGAGCGGGAGCACGCGCGGGTGTCGCGCATCGCCGACGCGCTCATGGAGCGCCACCCCCGCGGCGCCCTCCCCGCGGCGGAGCTGGAGCCCGCCTACGAGGCGTGGGCGCGCGCCGGGTTCGAGACGGCCAAGGCCCAGGCGTACGACACCCCGCGCGGCCAGGAGCCCTCCGCCGAGTACCGCGCGGCGACCGCCGCCACCGCGGAGCGCGCGGCGGCGCTGGCGGGCTACCGGCTCGCCCGGCTCCTCAACTCCGTGCTGGCCCCGGGCGCCTGAGCCTCCGCGCGGGCGCGGCGCCGCTTCGCCACCCTCCCCGTCCAGGCGGTGAGCGCCACGCCCGCGAAGATCAGCGCCGCGGCGGGGATGAGGCGCGGCGACAGGCGCTCCCCCAGCACGGGCCCGGCGAGGAGCGCCGTCCCCACCGGCTGGAGGTACACGTACACCGACACCACGCTGGACTCCACCCGCTTCAGCGCCCAGACGTTCAGGTAGTACGCCAGCACCGTGGGGAGGACCACGATCCAGGCCAGCGCCGCCCAGGTCCCCGCCGAGACCGCGCCGCGCTCCGCCAGCAGCCCCGGGAGCCCCCACGGCGCGATCCCCGCCACGCCGAAGACGAACACCCAGGTGATGACGGTCAGCGGGTGGTAGCGCCGCACCAGGTCGCGCGAGACCACCAGGTAGGCGGAGTAGCAGACCACGTTCAGCAGCGCGAGCAGGTTCCCCACCCCGCTCCCTCCGGTGAGGTCGAGCCCCACCAGGTACAGCGCCCCCGCCCCCGCCAGCGCGATCCCCGCCCACTTCCCCCGGCTGGACCCCTCCTTCCCCAGCAGGATGGCCGCGAGCAGCGTGATCGCCGGCCCGGCCGTCTGCAGCATCTGCGCGGCGGTGGCGGTGGTCAGGGTGAGCGCGGTGATGTACAGCAGCTGGTTCGCCACCACCCCGAGCACCGCGTACAGGGCCAGGCGGAGGTAGTCGCCCCGGGTGCGCACCCGCTCGCGCACCAGGGTGGCCTGCAGGGCCACGAACAGCAGCGCCGCGCCGGTCACCCGCAGGAGCGCCAGCGAGGGGCTGGAGAGCTCGCGGAGCGCCACCTTCACCGCGATGGGGAGGGTGGCGAAGATCACCTGCGTGAAGAGCAGGACCAGGTGCACTCGGGACAGCTTCACGCGCGCTCGCGGACGGATGGCAAAAAGCACCGTCCGGCCCCCCACACAGGGGGGCCGGACGGGTCCGGAGACCGCCGGGACGGGCCCGGCCGGGGGTCTCCCGGAACGCGGAGAAGCTTACCGGCGCCGGCCTTCCCTGTCCACCCTTCCCCCGCCGGCAGGGGGCCCGTATCTTGCGCGGCCCTCGCGGTACTCCCACACGACGCCCGACCGAACCGCCGGAGGAACGATGGCCCAAGACCACCAGCACGACCACGACCACGAGCACGGCGAAGACGAGAGCTACGGGATGGCCCTCGGCTTCCGCATCTTCGAGCAGGACGGGCAGGTGTACCTCGCCGAGGTGGAGATCACCCCCTACGTCGACGAGCCCACCGCCCTGGGCGCGACGCTCGTCTTCCACCCGCTCGACGAGATGGACCCCACCGCCCCCGACCAGGGCGTGGACTGGCCCGCCTGGCCCGTGGACATCGACGACGACCTCACCCGCGACACCTCCGACCCGGTCCCCGCGCAGTTCCTCGCGATCGCCCGGCAGGTGGGGCGCCTGGACGAGGCCCAGCTCGGCGACTACCTGGCCCTGGCCCGCGAGGAGTCCGCCGGCGAGTCCGAGTAAGCACCGCGGCGCCCTCTCCGGTCCCGCCGGAAGCACGGCGCCCTCTCCCGAGATCCGGGAGAGGGCGCCGTGCTTCGCGGCCTCGGCTCTCGTGCGTCGCGGTCGGGAGCGGGGATGGTCTCCGGAAAGAGTCAATCCCCCTCCCCGCCACCGCTCCCCCGACTCTTTCCTCCGACCACCCCCGCTCCATCCCTGCGAACTCCCAGCCGGCCGCAGTTCTCCCCCTCTCCCCCTTGCGGGGAGAGGGGGCCGGGGGGTGAGGGGGTCCCGCCCCCGGGCTGGGCGCCCGCGTGAGATTCTATGTAGGGAGGCCGCCGTGGT
>DATABU010000647.1:0-3460 GCA_036259415.1 Longimicrobiaceae bacterium | reverse complement strand
CCCCCTCTCGTGCTCAGCGCGGGCCGCCGCTCCCCGCGCGGCGGCGTCCGCCCCGGCTGCGGCGGCGCTGGCCGTCGCCGCCCCCGCCCTGCGCCCCGGGAGCCTGCCCCCCGGACTGGCCCTGCGGCTGCGGACGGCGGTGCCCGTCCGGGCCCCCGCGGCGCTCGCCCTTCGCGGCGAGGCGGGCGGCCTCCTCGGCCTCCCGCTGCGCCTTGCGCTCGGCCTTGGCCTTGGCGCGGGCGCGCTCCTCCGCCTTGCGGGCGCGGATCTCGGCGATGCGCTCCTGGATGGGGACCTCGAAGCGCTCCGCGGGCTTCTTGACGTAGTCGAAGCCCTCCACGATGCGGCGCGGGATCGCGCGGCCCACCTGGCGCTCGATGGCCCGCAGGTCGCGCTCCTCCTCCGGCGACACGAAGGTGTAGGCGTCGCCCGTGGCCTCGGCGCGGGCGGTGCGGCCCACGCGGTGGATGTAGTCCTCCGGGACGTGCGGCACGTCGAAGTTCACCACGTGCTCCAGCGCCTCCACGTCGATCCCGCGCGCCACGATGTCGGTGGCCACCAGCACCCGGAAGCGCCCGTTCTTGAAGCCGGCCAGCGCCTCGGTGCGCTGCGCCTGGCTGCGGTTGCCGTGGATGCGGGCGTTGGGGACGCCGTGCTTCTCCAGGAAGTCGGAGAGGCGGTTCGCCCGGTGCTTGGTGCGGGTGAAGACGATCACGTTGCCGATCTCGCCCCGCTTCAGCAGCTCCAGGAAGAGGTGCGCCTTGAGCTCCTCGGAGACGGGGTAGAGCGCCTGCGCCACGCCCTTGGCGGGGGCCTGCTTGCGCTCGATGTTGATGGCCTCCGGCGAGCGGAGCATCTCGCGCGACAGCTCCACGATGGGCGCGGGCATGGTCGCGGAGAAGAAGAGCGTCTGCCGCTTCGCCGGGATGTGCCGCAGCACGCGCCGGATGTCGGGGAGGAAGCCCATGTCCAGCATGCGGTCGGCCTCGTCCAGCACCAGCACCTCCAGCCCGTCCAGCCGCGCGTAGGCGTTCTGGAAGTGGTCCAGGAGGCGGCCCGGGGTGGCGATGATCACGTCCACGCCGCTGCGGAAAGCGTGCTCCTGCGGCCCCATCCCCACCCCGCCGAAGACGGCGGCACCGGTGACGGGCGTGTGGGTGGCGAGCGCCTCCAGGTGCTCGTGGATCTGCGCCGCCAGCTCGCGCGTCGGGGTCAGGATCAGCGCCCGCGTGGTGCCGCGGGGCTTCTCCATCAGCCGCTGGATGATGGGGAGGAGGAAGGCCGCGGTCTTGCCGCTCCCCGTCTGGGCGGCGGCGAGCAGGTCCTTGCCGGCCAGCCCCGCCGGGAGCGCCTGCTCCTGGATGGGGGTGGGGCGGGTGAAGCCCAGGTCGTGGATCCCGCGCAGGATGTCGGGATGGAGTCCGAAAGACGAGAAAGCCATGCGTATCCGCCAGTGAGTGAGCCGAAGATCCTCCGCAAACAAAAGGAGCCGCGGCGTGCGGCTCCGGATCGCGGACCAGCCTGAGTGCCAGTGCAGAGGACATCGGGTCCCGCACCGCGGGACCCATAAACTTAACACCGGGAAGGGCCTACGACAACCCGCCGGGCCGCCGCCGCAGGCGGGGGCGGAGCGGCGGCGGCGCTCCGCGCTTGCTGCCGCGCGCGTTCGTTTCCATATTTCGGAGCCACACGGATTTACGGACGCGTCCACGGCCCCTTCCGCCCGCCTCCGCCGCGGCGCCGCCTCCTCCACCCCGCACCGGCCGTCCGATGTCCCGCATCACACCCATCGCCGTCCTCGCGGCCGCGACCCTCGGCGGCTGCTCCGACCTGCTCCCCGAGGCGGAGCGGGTTCCCACGAAGATCGAGCTGAGCCGGACCGCCGTCACGGTCGGCGAGGGCGAGCCGGTCCCGCTGGAGCTGCGCGTCCTGGACCAGAACGGCGACCCCTTCGAGCGGCTCCCCGGGTGGGCGTCCCCCGTCTGGACCTTCGACGCTCCCTCCCGGGTGGAGGACCGCGGCGGCGAGCTGTTCGCCGTGGAGCCCGGCCCGGCGCGGGGGACGGTGTCGGTGGCGGGGCTCAGCGCCAGCGCCCTGGTGCGGGTGAACCCGCGGTCGCTCCGGCTCGGCGTGGACGGGGTGTACCTGACGCAGAGCGTGCAGACGTACGACCGCTCGGTCCCGCTGGTGGCCGGGCGCGACGCCTACCTGCGGGTGTTCCTGCGCGGCGACCGTCCCAGCTTCTTCGGGCCGAAGGTGCGGGTGGGGATCTACCACGGCGGCGCGCTCCAGGAGACCGTGGTCCTGGCGCCCGACGGCGACTCCATCCCCACCGGGGTGAACGAGGCCGACTACCGGGGCACCTGGAACGGCTACGTGCCGGGGCGGCTGGTCCGGCCGGGGATGTCGCTGGTGGTGGAGGCCGACCCGGACCGCATGGTCCCGCTCGCGGAGGGGAGCCAGCTCCGCTATCCCGCCGCGGGGACGCTGGCGCTGGACGTGAGGACGGTGCCCAAGCTGTGGCTCCGCCTGGTCCCCATTCGCCAGACGCAGCACGCCAGCACGGGGAACGTGAGCAACTTCAACAAGGAGGACTGGGTCCGCGACCTGCTCGCCATGTTCCCCATCTCCGAGTACGACGTGGACGTCCGAGCGCCGTACGCCACCAGCGCCAGCGCGAGCTCCTCGGGCGGCTGGGAGGAGATCCTCATCGAGCTGGCCGCGCTCCGCATCGCGGAGGGGGGCGGCCGCTACTACTACGGGATCCTCCAGCACCCGGGCGGGAACAACATCGGGGGGCTGGGCTACATCGGCGGGCTGTTCTCTTCGCAGCCGGCGGCGATCGGCTACGACCTGCTCCCCGCGGCCGCGGGGACGCTGGCGCACGAGCTGGGGCACAACTTCGGCCGCCGCCATGCTCCCTGCGGCAACCCCGCGGGCGCGGACCCCGGCTTCCCGTACGCGGGCGGGACCATCGGGGTGTACGGGTTCGACGTGGCGCGCGGCGAGCCCAAGGACCCGTCGCGCGACAAGGACCTGATGTCGTACTGCGGGCCCGAGTGGATCAGCGACTACACCTACCGCGGGGTCCTGCAGTTCCGCCTGAACGGCGACGCCGGGACCTCGGCCGCGGCGGCCCCGGCGGCGGCGGAGCCCTCGCTGCTGGTGTGGGGGCGGATGGACGCCTCCGGCGCGACGCTGGAGCCCGCGTTCGAGCTCACCACGCGCCCCGTGCTCCCCGCGGCCCCGGGGCCGTACCGGGTGGAGGGGCTGGACGCGGCGGGCGCCGTGCTCTTCTCGCTCCCCTTCCACGGCGACCAGCTGGGGGACGTGAACCCGGACGCGCGGCACTTCGCCTTCGCGGTGCCCGCGCGCCTGGCGCAGCCGGAGCGCCTGGCGCGCCTGCGGCTGGTGGGCCCCGGGGTCGCCGCCGAGCGCCGCCGGGAGGACCCGGCGGCGG
>DATABU010000646.1:0-5445 GCA_036259415.1 Longimicrobiaceae bacterium | reverse complement strand
GGGAGGTGGACGGCGAGCCGGTGCAGGTCGTCCTCCCCGCCGGCCCCCGCCCGCTCCCCGCCGTGGACCTGCGCGGCCTCCCAGCGGGGGCCCGGGAGCGGGAGGCGCGCCGGCTGGCCGCCGGGGACGCGCGGCGCCCCTTCGACCTGGCGCGGGGGCCGCTGCTGCGCACCGCGCTCCTCCACCTGGCGGAGGGGGAGCACGCGCTGCTCGCGAACATGCACCACGTCGTCGGCGACGCGTGGAGCACGGGGGTGCTCACCCGCGAGCTCTCGGCGCTGTACGCCGCCGCCGCGGAGGGTCGCCCCTCCCCGCTGCCGCCGCTCCCGGTGCAGTACGGCGACTTCGCCGCCTGGCAGCGCGGCTGGCTCGTCGGCGAGGCGCTGGAGCGGCAGATCGCCTGCTGGCGGGAGCGCCTGGCCGGCGCCCCGCCCCTCCTGGAGCTCCCCACCGACCACCCGCGCCCGGCGGTCGCCAGCCCGCGCGGCGGGGCCGCCGGCCTGGAGCTCCCCGACACGACCGCCGCGGCGCTGCGGGCGCTGGCGCGGGGCGAGGGCGCCACGCCCTACGCGGTGCTCCTGGCCGGCTTCGCGGCGCTGCTGGGGCGCTACGCGGACGCCGACGACGTGCCGGTGGGCACCGCCATCGCCGGCCGCAACCGCCTGGAGACCGAGCCGCTGGTGGGCTTCTTCGTGAACACCCTGGTGATCCGCGCCGACCTCTCCGGCGACCCCACCGCCCGCGCCCTGGTGGGGCAGGCGCGGGAGCGGACGCTGGAGGCGCACGCGCACCAGGACCTCCCCTTCGAACGCCTGGTGGACGAGCTGCGCGTGGAGCGCAGCCGCGCCCACTCCCCGCTCTTCCAGGCCATGTTCAACTTCAACGCCGCCGCGGGCGGGGGCGGCGAAGGGCTGCGCCTGGGCGGCGTCCGGGTGCGGCCCATGGGCGCCGCCGGCGGGACGGAGAAGTTCGACCTGACGCTGTCGGTCACCGACACCGGGGAGCGCTTCGGGGGGGCGCTCTCGTACCGGGCGGAGCTCTGGGAGGCGGCCACCATCGAGCGGATGCTCGGCCACTACGCCGCCCTGCTGGAGGGGATGGCGCGCGAGCCGGACCGCCCGGTCTCGGCGGTGCCGCTGCTCCCGGAGACGGAGCGGGCGCAGGTGCTGGAGGGGTGGAACGCCACGCGGCGCGGCTACCCGGCCGGGCTGCGGGTGCACGACCTGTTCGCGGCGCAGGCCGCGCGCACCCCCGGGGCGGCCGCCGTCTCCTGGCGCGGCGAGCGGACCTCCTACGGCGAGCTGGAGCGGCGCGCCAACCGGCTGGCGCACGCGCTGCGGCGCCGCGGCGTGGGGCCGGAGACGCGGGTGGGGATCTTTTTGGGGCGCACCCCCGAGCTGGTGGTGGCGCTGCTGGGCGTGCTCAAGGCGGGCGGCGCCTACGTCCCCCTGGACCCCGCCTACCCGGCGGAGCGGCTGGAGGCCATGGCCGAGGACGCCGGGGTGGCCCTGGTGCTCACCGAGGCGCGCCTGCGCGGCGGGCTCCCACCGGGCGTCGGCGACGCGCTGGTGCTCGACCGCGAGCTGGAGGCGCTGGCTCGGGAGCCGGATGACGCGCCGGAGAGCGGCGTCCTGCCGGAGAACCTGTCGCACGTGATCTTCACCTCCGGCTCCACCGGTCGGCCGAAGGGGGTGATGATCCGCCACTCCTCGGTGGTGGTGCTGCTGCACTGGCTGCGCGAGACGGTCTCCGACGAGGAGCGCGCCTCCGTGCTCTTCTCCACCTCCGTCAGCTTCGACGTCTCGGTGGCGGAGCTCTTCGGCACGCTCTGCTGGGGCGGGAAGCTGGTGCTGGTGGAGAACGCGCTGGAGCTGCCGGACGTGGCCGAGCCGGTGGCGCACGCCAGCATGGTCCCCAGCGCCGCGGCGGAGCTGCTGCGCAGCGGCGGCATCCCGGGGAGCGTGCGGACGCTGAACCTGGGCGGCGAGGCGCTCCCCCACGCCCTCGCGCAGGCGCTGTACGCGCTGGAGCACGTGGAGAAGGTGGGCAACCTGTACGGCCCGACGGAGGACACCACCTACTCGACCTACTCCCGGGTGGAGCGGGGCGGCGAGCAGGTCTTCGTGGGCCGGCCGGTGGCGGACACGCGCGCCTACGTGCTGGACCGCCACCTGGGCCCCGTCCCCGCGGGGGTGATCGGAGAGCTGTACCTGGCCGGCGCGGGGCTGGCGCGCGGCTACGCCCGGCGCCCCGACCTGACCGCCGAGCGCTTCCTCCCCGACCCCTTCGGCGAGCCCGGGAGCCGCATGTACCGGGTGATGGACCGGGTGCGCTGGCGGATGGACGGCCAGCTGGAGTACTTCGGCCGCACCGACTTCCAGGTGAAGGTGCGGGGCTTCCGCATCGAGCTGGGCGAGGTCGAGACCGTGCTGGCCGCGCACCCGGAGGTGCGCGAGTGCGTGGCCGTGGTGCGGGAGGACGCCCCGGGCGACCGGCGCATCGTGGCCTACGTCGTGCCGGCCGGCGGCGGGCCCGGGCCGGACGCGGGGGAGCTGCGCGCCCACGCCGGGCGGCGTCTCCCCGGGTACATGGTGCCCGCGGTCGTCGTGGCGCTGGAGAGGCTGCCGCTCTCCCCCAACGGCAAGGTGGACCGCCGCGCCCTCCCCGCCCCCCCGCGGGCCGAGAGCGGCGAGGGCGGCAGCCGGGCCCCGCGCGACACCCTGGAGATGACGCTCGCGCGCATCTTCGCGGAGGTGCTGGGGGTGGAGGAGGTGGGGCCGCAGGACGACTTCTTCGAGCTGGGCGGCCACTCGCTCCTGGCGGTGCGGCTGGTGGGCGAGGTGCAGAAGGCCGCGGGGGTCCGCCTCCCGGTGGCGGCGCTCTTCGGCGCGCCCACGGTGGAGCGCCTGGCCGCGGAGGTGCGCCGCGGCGGCGGCGAGACGCCGCTCCTGGTCCCCGTGCGCCCCGGGGGGAGCCGCCCCCCGCTCTTCCTGGTGCACCCGGTGGGCGGGAGCGTGGTCGCCTACGCCGCCCTGGCGCGCGGGCTGGACGCCGGGCAGCCGGTGTACGGCCTGCGCTCCCGCGGCACCGAGCCGGGGGAGACGCCGAACTGGACGGTGGAGGAGATGGCGCGCGAGTACCTGGCCGCCGTCCGCGGGGCACAGCTGTCCGGACCGTACCGGCTGGGCGGGTGGTCCATGGGAGGGGTGATCGCCTTCGAGATGGCGCGCCAGCTGGAGGCGGCCGGCGAGCGCGCGGAGAAGCTGGTGCTGATCGACTCGCAGGCGCCCGCGCTGCACGACCGCGGCATGCCGCAGGACCCCGTGGCGCTGGTGCAGACCTTCGCGCAGGACATGGGCTTCCCGGCGGAGCTGCTGGCCGACCCGACCCCCGAGACGCGCGAGGCCGGCGAGCTGCCGTACCTGCGCGAGGTGCTGGACACGGCCCGCGCCGCGGGGCTGCTCCCCCCCGAGCTGGAGCTCGGGCGCATCGAGCACCTGTACGGGATCTTCAAGATCAACCTGCAGGCGCTGTACGAGTACCGGCCGGAGAGCTGGGGCGGGCGCGCCACGCTGGTCCGCGCCGGCCGCCGCGGCCTCGCGGAGCGGCTGTTCGAGAAGCGGACGCTCGGGTGGGAGCGGGTGGTCCGCGGTGGGATCGAGCTGCGCAGCTCGCCCGGGGACCACTTCGCCATGGTCCGCGAGCCCCACGCCGGCGCCCTGGCGAGGGAGGTGCAGCGGGCGCTCGACGGGTAGGGGCGGCTACCCGCCCGTCTCCTCCCGCAGCCGCCGCACGACCTCGGGCTCCGCCCTCCCCTCCGCGGTGCGGGCGAGCCACCGCTCCAGGGCGCGCTCCGGGTCCACGTACGCCCGCGTCTCCCCGCCGCACGCCGCCTGGACGGCGCCCCCCTGCACCCGCACCCGCTCGCACCCGCCGGTCTCCGTCTCCACGCCGGTCACCACGAAGCCGCGGTAGCCCAGCCCCTCGTGCAGCTCCACGGCGCCCGCCGCGGGCGCCAGCCCCCGGAAGCGCCGCGCCAGCTCGCCGGACTCGGACGCGTCCAGCTCCCAGGCCGGGTTGGGGAGGCCGCTGAAGACGTCCGCCTCCACGCGCGCCCCGTCGCCCTCCCCTGGTGCCTGCGGCGGGGGAGAGCAGGCGGCGAGCAGCCAGCCGAGGAGCACGGCGGCCCGGCGGAGCGGGCGGTGTGCGGATGCGTGCATGGGTCCGCGGGGGTGGGGGTGGACGGTGCGCGCGGCGGAGCCGCTCCCGTCCCCCTGACGCACGCGGCTCCCCGCGCGTCACGGCGCGCTGGCAGCCGGCTTGCTTCGCCGTCCGTCGAGCCCGGCGCGGGAGAGCGCCGGCACGCCGCGAGAGCCGGGAGACCCCGTGGAAGCGAAGGACCGCGAGGCACGCACGCTGGACCGGGAGCGCTGGCGCCTCCTGCTGCGCCTGCGGCGCTGGCTGGAGGGACCCATGGTGGCGCTCGGCTTCGTCTGGCTGGCGCTGCTGGTGTGGGAGCTGGTGCGGGGGGCGGGCCGCGGCCTGGAACTGCTGGGTACCGCCATCTGGGCGGTGTTCGTCCTGGACTTCGTGCTGCGCTTCGCGCTGGCGCCGAAGAAGGGCGTGTTCCTGCGCCACGAGTGGCTCACGGCGGTGTCGCTCTTCCTCCCGGCGCTGCGGGTCTTCCGGGCCCTGCGCGCGGTCCGGGCGCTCCGCGCCGCGCGCGCCGTGCGGGGGGTCCGCCTGGTGCGGGTGGTCACCTCGCTCAACCGGGGGATGCGCTCGCTGGGGCGCACCATGCAGCGCCGGGGCGCCGGGTACGTGGCGGCGCTCGCGCTGCTGGTGACGCTCGGCGGGGCGGCGGGGATGCTCGCCTTCGAGCGCGACCCCGGCGGCGGCGGGCTGGAGGACTACTGGGAGGCGCTCTGGTGGACGGCCATGCTGCTCACCACCATCGGCTCGGAGTACTGGCCGCGCACGCCGGAGGGGCGCGCGCTGGCGCTGGCGCTCTCGCTCTTCTCCATCGGCATCGTGGGGTACGTGACGGCGGCGCTGGCGAGCTTCTTCGTGGGGCGCGACGCGGAGAGCAAGGAGGGCGAGGTGGCCGGGGAGGCCGCGCTCCGCTCCCTCCGCGACGAGGTCGCCGCGCTGCGCGAGGAGATCCGGGCCCTGCGCGACCGCGCGGGGTAGGGCGGGGCGCGCACGGGCGCGGGGGAGCGACCCCCCGCGCCCGGTCCTGCCCCGTCCGGGGTCAGACGGTGGTGACGGCGCCGTCCTGGATACGGATGGTGGTGCCGTCGAACCTCGTCAGCTGGTAGAACTCCGGCTCGTTCAGCAGGATGCTCTGCTCCTGGAGCACCCCGATGGCGACCGTCTCCCCCAGCAGGAGCGACTGGTCGTAGTCGGAGCGCCAGTGCACCCCGGCTCCGTTGCGGCCCAGGGCGA
>DATABU010000645.1:0-2136 GCA_036259415.1 Longimicrobiaceae bacterium | reverse complement strand
GTGGCGACCACCTCCGGCGCGAGGCCCAGCTCCCGCATCAGCGGCTGCGCGGTGAGCCGCGTGCGGCGGAGCTGGGTGGTCACCACGGCGTCCACCCCCGCCTCCGCGAGCGCGGCGGCAAGGGCGCCGGCGCGGGCCGTGCCGGCCTCGCTCAGCTCGGGGTCCTGGCCCCCGGCGGCGGCCTTCTCGGCGTGGCGCACCAGCACCACCACGGTGGGCTCCTGCGCCGCGGCGCGCCCCGCGAGCGCGGGGGCCAGGGCGCAGAGGGCGAGGAGCAGGACGAGGGAGCGGCGTGCGGCGCGGGTCATCGGCGTGCGGGGACGGGGGTGAGGGCTGGCGACGGGCGGCCGAGCGCGGCCATCACCGCCGCCGAGGCCAGGCCGACGGCGAACACCGCGGCCCAGAGCGTCGGGGCGCCGAAGCGGTCCAGCGCGGCGGTGCCCGCCGCGGGGCCCACGGTGAAGGCCAGGCCGAAGGACATGCTGTAGGCTCCCATGTAGGCGCCCCGCCTCCCGGGCGGGGCGAGCTCCGCCACGTACGTGGCCGACACCGGGAAGAAGACCATCTCCCCGAAGGTCCACACCAGCACGGTGGCGGCCACGGTCCAGGGGCCGGTCGCCAGGCCGAGCGCCCCGAAGCCGGCCGCGCAGAGGAGCGCCCCCAGCACCAGCGCCCGCCGGTGCGGCCAGCCGGCCATGGCCAGGTTCAGCGGGACCTCCAGCGCCACGATGACCAGCGTGTTCAGGGCGAACAGCGTGCCGTAGAACGAGGGGGGTAGCCCCAGGTCGCGCACCAGGTAGACCGCCATGGCCCCCTCGTGCTGCAGGAACACCACCCCCAGCAGGAAGAACCCCGCCAGGAAGAGCATCAGCCGCCCGTCACGCATCGCGCCGCCCGGCGCCGTCCCGGCGAGCGCCCCCGCCTCCGCCGCGCGGTCCTCGCGCCGCAGCAGCCCCAGCCGCCGGATGGCGAGGGTGAGCCCGATTCCCGCCAGCAGCGAGGTGGCGCCGTCCACCACGAACAGCAGCGGGAAGGAGGCCATGGCCAGGAAGCCGCCCACGGCCGGGCCCACGCTCATCCCCAGGTTGACGGCGAGGCGGTTGAGCGCGATGGCCGCCGCCCGCTTCTCCGGCGCGACGCTGCCGGTGAGCACGGCCAGGCTCGCCGGGCGCACCGCCTCGCCGATGAGCGCCAGCAGGAGGGTGAGCCCCAGCACCGCCTCGATCCCGCGGACCAGCGGGAACACGAAGAGCACCCCGCCGGAGAGCAGCAGCGCCGCCTGCATCACCCGCAGCGCGCCGACCCGGTCGCAGAGCCGGCCAGCCACGGGGGCGCTCACCAGCCCACCCACCCCGTACACCGTCAGCACCAGCCCCGCCGTCCGGGCCGGGTGCCCCAGGTGCTGGGTGAGGTAGAGCACCAGGAAGGGGAGCACCATCGTCCCCATCCGGTTGGCCAGCGTGGCGCCCGCGACGACCCACACCTCGGCCGGGAGGCCGCGCAGACCGCGCCAGGGGTTGGGAAGCTTCACCTTCGGGATCCTCCGGGGGAGCGGGCCGCCCCCGCCGGGGAGCGCGAGGGCTCCGGTCAGTACACCCTGCCGCAGGCGACGTCCGCCAGCTCGATGGTGCTGTTGGACGGGTCCCGCGGGTCGTAGCACACCCTGTACTCCTCGCCCGCGACGTACAGCGTCCGCTTCAGCGAGTCCTCGCGCACCGTCCCGCCCGCCGGGAAGCTGTACCAGACGTCGTGCCTCACGTCCGCGGTCATGTCCTCGTCGTCGTACACCTCCACGCTGTCCACTCGGATCCCGGCGAGCGGAGCCTCGGCCGTGCGCGCCGCCATCCGCTCCCGCACCGCGCCGCGCGGGGCGAACGGGTCGCAGGCGCCCAGCACCGCCAGGAGGAGAAGCGCGGGAGTCCGGTGTCGAGGGGACATCGTCTCAGGCGGCGGGGAGTGCGAGGAGGAGAAGAACACGTGGAGCGCGGAAACTGCCTCGCCGGAGCGTGTTCGGCAAGGGTGAAACTCCCCAGCCCGCGGGCCGCCCTCACCCCGCTCGCTGACTGCTCGCCACCCTCTCCCGATTCCAGGAGAGGGGATGGAGGGAATCGGTGCCTGGTCGGATCCGGTGCATTG
>DATABU010000644.1:0-1982 GCA_036259415.1 Longimicrobiaceae bacterium | reverse complement strand
GCCGCGAAGCTCGCCCCCACGGCCATCCCGCGCCGGAGCGGGGACGGGCCCGTGCCGCCGTCCTTCGCGCAGCAGCGCCTCTGGTTCATCGACCAGCTCGACCCCGGCTCCGCCGCCTACAACCTGCGCTTCCCGCTGCGGCTGCGCGGGACGCTGGACGTGCCCGTGCTGCGGCGCGCCCTCTCCGCCGTCGTCGCCCGCCACGAAGCGCTGCGCACCGTCTTCGCCGCGGAGGGCGGGGAGCCGGTGCAGGTGGTCCGCCCGCCGGAGCCGGTCCCCTTCCCCGCCGTGGACCTCGGCCGGCTGGCGGAGGAGCGTCGCGAGGCGGAGGCCGCCCGGCTGGCCGGGGAGGAGGCGCTGCGACCCTTCGACCTGTCGCGCGGCCCGCTCCTGCGCGCCACCCTGCTCCGCCTGGGAGACGGCGACCACGCCGCGCTCTTCACCATGCACCACGTCGTCAGCGACGGCTGGAGCATGGGCGTGCTGGTGCGCGAGCTGTCCGCCCTCTACCACGCCTTCTCCCGGGGGGAGCCGTCGCCGCTGCCGGAGCTGCCGGTGCAGTACGCGGACTACGCCGTATGGCAGCGCGAGCGGGTCTCCGGCGAGGCGCTGGAGGCGCAGCTCGCCTGGTGGCGCGAGCGGCTGGCCGGCGCGCCGCCCACCCTGGAGCTGCCTGCGGACCGCCCCCGCCTCCCCGCCGGAGAGGCCCCCGCGCAGACCTGCCTGGTGGAGCTGCCTCCCGGGCTCACGCGGCGCCTGCGCGAGCTGGCGCAGGCGGAGGGCGCCACGCCGTTCATGGCGCTGCTCGCCGGGTTCAGCCTCCTCCTGGCGAGGTACTCGGGGCAGGACGACGTCGTGGTGGGCTCGCCCATCGCGGGGCGCACCCGGTCGGAGCTGGAGGGGCTGATCGGCTTCTTCGTCAACACCCTCGCGCTGCGCACCGACCTCTCGGGCGACCCGAGCTTCCGCGGGCTGCTGCGGCGCGTCCGCGAGGCGACGCTGGGCGCGTTCCAGCACCAGGACCTCCCCTTCGAGCGCCTGGTGGAGGAGCTGGCGCCCGAGCGGAGCCTGACGCACGCGCCGCTCTTCCAGGTGATGTTCGCCCTCCAGAACACGGAGCAGTCCGCGCTCCGCCTGGGCGAGCTGCGGATGGAGCCGCTCCCCCCCGGCGAGGGCGTGACGCAGTTCGACCTGGACCTGTCGCTCCAGGAGGGGCCCGAGCGCATCGTCGGCACGCTGCGCTACCGCCGCGACCGCTTCGACGCGCCCACGGTGGAGCGGATGCTGGCGCACTTCCGCATCCTCCTGGAGGCCGCGCTCGCCGCCCCCGACCGCCCCGTCTCCGGGCTTCCGCTCCTCGCCGGCGAGGAGCGCGCGCGGGTGCTGGAAGCCTGGAACGCCACCGCGCGCGCCTACCCGCGCGGGCGCTGCCTGCACGAGCTGGTGGCCGAGCAGGCCGCCCGCACTCCCGACGCCCCCGCGGTGGTGTTCGAGGGCCGCGTCCTCGTCTACGCGGAGCTGGACGCCCGCGCCGACCGCCTGGCGCACGGCCTCCGCCTGCGCGGCGTCGGCCCGGAGGCGCGCGTGGCGATCGCGGTGGAGAAGGGCTTCGAGATGGCGCTCGCCGTGCTCGGCGTGCTGAAGGCCGGCGGCGCCTACGTCCCGCTGGACCCCGCCTACCCGCCCGAGCGCCTGGCCTGGATGCTGGAGGACAGCGGCGCGCGGGTGCTGCTGACGCAGGAGTCGCTGCGGCAGCGTCTGCCGGAGTTCGCGGGGGAGGTCTGCTTCGTCCCGACCGACGGGACCCCCCTCCCCCGACCCCTCCCCCGCAAGGGGGGAGGGGAGAACGGCACGGGGCCCGACAACCTCGCGTACGTCATCTACACCTCGGGCTCCACCGGCCGCCCCAAGGGGGTCGCGGTGCAGCACCGGGCCGTGGTCAACTACGCCGTGGACATGGCGGAGCGGCTGGGGCTCGGACC